>NZ_NEJY01000011.1:0-198581 GCF_002113255.1 Pseudomonas sp. B14(2017) | reverse complement strand
CACAGCTACAACGGATACGAGACCCCGGTAGCCATGGAGGAAAAACTGAGGGCAGCGGCATAAACCTTAACCGGTGTCCAAAATTACTTGACCAGATCAGTGTGCCCGCGAAGGGCCGCATAGCGGCCCCATCTGTCACGCAACCTCAGCCGTGGTCTCGAAGTCGAACACCAGTTCGCCATCGCGCAAGTCGACGTGCACCACGCCACCATGCTCGGCCAGTTCGCCAAACAGGATCTCTTCGGCCAGCGGCCGCTTGATCTTGTCCTGGATCAGCCGCGCCATCGGCCGCGCACCCATCTGCACATCGTAGCCCGAGGCCGCCAGCCAGCCGCGTGCATCATCGCTGACTTCCAGCAGCACACGCTTGTCTTCCAGCTGCGCCTGCAGTTCGATAAGGAACTTGTCGACGATGCTCTTGATCGTCTCGTGGCTCAGGCGGCCAAACTGGATGATGGTGTCCAGGCGGTTGCGGAACTCCGGCGTGAAGCTCTTGCGGATGACTTCCATGGCATCGGACGCATGGTCCTGATGAGTAAAGCCGATCGAGGCCCGCGCGGCGGTTTCTGCGCCAGCGTTGGTGGTCATGATCAGGATCACGTTGCGGAAGTCGGCCTTGCGCCCGTTGTTGTCGGTCAGGGTGCCGTGGTCCATCACCTGCAGCAGCAGGTTGAAGACTTCCGGGTGAGCCTTCTCGATTTCGTCGAGCAGCAATACGCAGTGCGGTTGCTTGGTGATCGCCTCGGTCAGCAAACCACCCTGGTCGAAGCCAACATAGCCAGGAGGCGCACCGATCAGGCGCGACACGGTGTGGCGCTCCATGTACTCGGACATGTCGAAGCGCACCAGCTCCACGCCCAGCGCCTTGGCCAGCTGCCGTGCTGCTTCGGTCTTGCCGACGCCGGTCGGGCCGGCGAACAGGAACGAACCGACAGGCTTGTCCGGCGACTTGAGGCCGGCGCGGGACAGCTTGATGGCGGTGGCCAGCGAATCGATCGCCTGGTCCTGACCAAATACGGTCAACTTCAGGTCACGCTCGAGGTTGCGCAGCAGTTCCTTGTCGGAACTGGTGACGTGCTTCGGCGGAATCCGCGCGATCTTGGCGACGATGTCTTCGACCTGCGGCACATCGATGCGCTTGACGCGGTTGGCCTCCGGCTGCAGGCGCTGGTAGGCACCGGCTTCGTCAATCACGTCGATGGCCTTGTCGGGCATGTGCCGGTCATTGATGTAGCGCGAGGCCAGTTCAGCGGCGGCGCGCAAGGCTTCGTCGCTGTACTCGATGTTGTGGTGGCTTTCGAAGCGGCCTTTCAGGCCACGCAGGATGCCCACGGTGTCTTCGACCGACGGCTCGCTGACATCGACCTTCTGGAAGCGCCGCGCCAGGGCACGGTCCTTCTCGAAGATGCCGCGGAATTCCTGGAAGGTGGTCGAACCGATGCAGCGGATCTCACCGGACGACAGCAGCGGCTTGAGCAGGTTGGACGCATCCATCACCCCGCCCGACGCCGCACCGGCACCAATGATGGTGTGGATTTCGTCGATGAACAGGATCGCCTGCGGGCGCTTGCGCAGCTCGCCGAGCAGCGCCTTGAAGCGCTTCTCGAAATCGCCACGGTATTTGGTACCCGCCAGCAGTGCGCCGAGGTCGAGGGAATACACCACGCTCTGCGCCAGCAAATCGGGCACCTGGCCATCGACGATACGCTTGGCCAGGCCTTCGGCGATGGCGGTCTTGCCCACGCCCGCCTCACCCACCAGCAGCGGGTTGTTCTTGCGCCGACGGGCAAGGATTTGCGCCACGCGCTCAACTTCCTGCTCGCGGCCTACCAGCGGGTCGATACGGCCGGCACGGGCCAGTTCGTTCAGGTTGCTGGCATAGGCATCCAGCGGGTTGCTAGAAGAGGCGGTATCGCCGCCCTCTTCATCCTGCATTTCCTGGTCGTTTTCGGAATGCGGACCATGGCCCGGCACCTTGGAGATGCCATGGGCGATGTAGTTGACCACGTCGATGCGGGCCACGCTCTGCTGCTTGAGCAGGAACACGGCCTGGCTTTCCTGTTCGCTGAAGATCGCCACCAGCACGTTGGCGCCAGTGACTTCACGCTTGCCGGAGCTTTGCACGTGGAACACGGCACGCTGCAGTACACGCTGGAAGCCCAGGGTCGGCTGGGTTTCGCGATCTTCATCGTTGACCGGGATCAGGGGTGTGGTGGAATCGATGAACTCTTGCAGGTCGTGCTTGAGTTTGTCGAGATTGGCGCCACAGGCGCGCAGAACGGTCGCGGCAGCCTCATTGTCAAGGAGTGCCAGCAGCAAATGTTCGACGGTCATGAACTCATGACGCTTCGAACGAGCCTCCTTGAAGGCAAGATTGAGGGTGACTTCGAGCTCGCGGTTTAACATAGCTTCACCTCATACCCAAGTGGTCGGCGATTAACCGTCCTTCTCGATTTCACAGAGTAGCGGATGCTGGCTTTCCCTGGCGTATTGGTTGACCTGCATAGCCTTTGTTTCGGCGATGTCACGGGTAAACAATCCGCACACTGCCCGCCCTTCGGTATGGACGGTCAGCATGATCTTGGTCGCCAGCTCGCGGTTCAGATTGAAGAACGTCTCGAGCACTTCGACGACGAAATCCATCGGCGTGTAGTCATCGTTGAACAAAACCACCTTGTACATCGGTGGCGCCTGCAGGATCGGCTTGGCTTCCTGAACTGCAAGACCCGAGCCGTCGTCCTCATTCGATTGCGGGCGATCCTGATTGAATGTTAGTCGAATCTCACTAGGTGCATGCATGGAAAGAATTTCATCATGAGCGACAGGTTAAGGTTGTGGGTTGACTGCGAAGGGCACGGCCAGCGCAGGCGCCGGGCGACCTTGACTATCGGCAAAACGGTGTTACAACCAATAAGAACCCACCGTGGTCGATAAAGATCCGCGCAGTCAACCAGATTTTTCGCATGGTTCGTATGCGGATGAAGTGGATGATACTCCAGTGATGGAGTCCTTTGCAGAGGGACATAGGGATGGCAAGCGGTAAAGTCAAGTGGTTCAACAATGCCAAGGGCTACGGATTCATCAATGAAGAGGGCAAGACTGACGACTTGTTCGCTCATTATTCAGCCATCCAGATGGACGGGTACAAGACGCTCAAGGCCGGCCAGGCCGTGAGCTTCGACATCGTCCAGGGCCCCAAAGGCCTGCACGCGGTGAATATCAGCAGCGCCACTGCCGCCGCGGCCGCCAGGGCTCCGCACACCAGCAGCACTGCCGACGCCTGAACTGCCGCGCCGCCTGCCGGTACACGAAAAAACCGGCCGCCTCCTGACTGGAAGCGGCCGGTTTTCCGTTGCCTTACATATGCTTGATCATTTCATCGCCAAAGCCTGAACTGCTCACCAGCCTGGCGCCGTCCATCAGGCGCTCGAAGTCATAGGTCACGGTCTTGGCGGCAATCGCGCCATTGGTACCCTTGATGATCAGGTCCGCCGCCTCGGTCCAGCCCATGTGCCGCAGCATCATCTCCGCCGACAGGATCACCGAACCCGGGTTGACCTTGTCCTGCCCGGCATACTTGGGCGCGGTGCCGTGGGTGGCCTCGAACATGGCCACGGTGTCGGACAGGTTGGCACCCGGCGCAATGCCGATACCGCCCACTTCCGCCGCCAAGGCATCGGACAGGTAGTCACCGTTGAGGTTGAGGGTGGCGATCACGTCGTACTCGGCCGGGCGCAGCAGGATCTGCTGCAGCATGGCGTCGGCGATGGCGTCCTTGACGATGACCTCGCGGCCGCTCTTGGGGTTCTTGAACTTCATCCATGGGCCACCATCGAGCAGCTCGGCCCCGAACTCGTCGCGCGCCACTTCATAGCCCCAGTCCTTGAAGGCACCCTCGGTGAACTTCATGATGTTGCCCTTGTGCACCAGGGTCAGCGACTCGCGGTCGTTGTCCACCACATACTGCAGGGCCTTGCGCACCAGGCGCTTGGTGCCCTCCTTCGACACCGGCTTGACGCCAATGCCGCAGTCATGGTCGAAGCGGATCTTGGTAACGCCCATTTCCTCCTTGAGGAACTTGATCACCTTGTTCGCCTCGGGCGAGCCGGCCTTCCACTCGATGCCGGCATAGATGTCCTCGGAGTTCTCGCGGAAGATCACCATGTCCACATCGCCGGGTTTTTTCACCGGGCTGGGCACGCCCTGGAACCACAGCACCGGGCGCAGGCACACGTACAGGTCCAGTTGCTGGCGCAAGGCCACGTTGAGCGAACGGATACCGCCGCCCACCGGGGTGGTCAGCGGCCCCTTGATCGACACCACGTAATCACGCACGGCATCGAGGGTTTCCTGGGGCAGCCAGGTGTCCTGGTCGTACACCTGGGTGGCTTTTTCGCCGGCGTAAACCTCCATCCAGGCGATCTTGCGTTTGCCGCCGTAGGCCTTCTGCACGGCGGCGTCGACCACTTTTATCATTACCGGCGAGACATCGACGCCAATCCCGTCGCCCTCGATATAAGGAATGATCGGGTTGTCAGGAACGTTGAGCGAATGGTCGGCATTGACGGTGATCTTCGCGCCGTCGGTCGGAACCTTGATTTTCTGGTATCCCATGCTTGCACTACTCCGCTGTCGGGTGTGATTGGACATCATGCGATCCACTGAGCCTAAACCACATCTGCCGACCTGCAAGGCATGCGACAACCCGCCACATTGCCGCTTAGTCTTTGGTCTTATAAATGGGCCGATATCACTTGGCCTTGCTGATTAGCCCGAATGGTTTGGTATACTCCGCCGCGACCGAAGGGTCATCGGGGCGATCCCTTGGAAAAATGCGGACCGCCCTTGGCCATGAATGGACACAAAGCCTGGCCACGAAGCCTGGACTGTTACCGCAGCCCAGCACTTGACGCTCGACTGATGCATCCACCATCACCGCTCGCAGCCTCTCGACTTTCCGCTCATGGCGTTGCCAGGGCGATGCGCCTACCCTGCGCACCACGAGACTCGAGCACGCTCAGCACACAGAGAGTTAACCCGCATGCCCACCCGTTCCAAGATCATCTATACCTTCACCGACGAAGCCCCCGCCCTCGCCACTTACTCGCTGCTGCCGATCATCGAAGCCTTCACCGCTTCGGCTGACATCGCCGTCGAAACCCGCGACATCTCCCTGGCTGGCCGTATCCTCGCCGCCTTCCCGGAGCAACTGGGCGCAGAGAAGCAAGTAGGCGATCACCTGGCGGAACTGGGCCAGCTGGCTACCACCCCTGAAGCCAACATCATCAAGCTGCCGAACATCAGTGCCTCGGTACCGCAGCTGAAAGCCGCGATCAAGGAACTGCAGGGCAAGGGCTTCAACATCCCTGACTACGCCGACGAGCCGGCCACCGCGGAAGAGAAAGAATCCCGCGCCCGCTACGACCGCATCAAAGGTTCCGCCGTGAACCCGGTCCTGCGCGAAGGCAACTCCGACCGCCGCGCGCCGCTGTCGGTCAAGAACTACGCCCGCAAGCACCCGCACAAGATGGGCGCCTGGGCTGCCGACTCCAAGTCGCACGTTGCCCACATGACCCAGGGCGACTTCTACGGCAGCGAGAAAGCCGCACTGATCGAAGCTGACGACAGCCTGCGCATCGAGCTGGTCGGCAAAGACGGCAACACCACCGTACTGAAAGAAAAGACTGCGGTAAAAGCTGCCGAAGTCATCGACTGTGCCACCATGAGCCGCAAGGCCCTGAAAGCCTTCATCGCCGAGCAGATCGCCGATGCCAAGGCTTCCGGCGTGCTGCTGTCGGTACACCTGAAAGCCACCATGATGAAGGTCTCCGACCCGATCATGTTCGGCGTCATCGTCGAAGAATTCTACAACGACGTGCTGGCCAAGCACGCCGCCGCCCTGGCTGAAGTAGGCTTCAACGCCAACAACGGCATCGGCGACCTGTACGCCCGCATCAAGGACCTGCCAGCCGAGAAGCAGGCCGAGATCGAAGCCGACATCCAGGCCCTGTACGCCCAGCGTCCGGCCCTGGCCATGGTTAACTCCGACAAAGGCATCACCAACCTGCACGTGCCGAGCGACGTCATCGTCGACGCCTCGATGCCGGCCATGATCCGTGACTCGGGCAAGATGTGGAACGCCGCCGGCGAACTGCAGGATGCCAAGGCGATCATCCCGGACCGCTGCTACGCCGGCATCTACCAGGCCACCATCGAAGACTGCAAGGCCAACGGCGCCTTCGACCCGACCACCATGGGCAGCGTACCGAACGTCGGCCTGATGGCACAGAAGGCCGAAGAATACGGCTCCCACGACAAGACCTTCCAGATCAAGGCCGACGGCGTCGTGCGCGTGGTCGACAGCAAAGGCCAGGTCGTTCTCGAGCAGAACGTCGAAGCCGGCGACATCTTCCGCATGTGCCAGGTCAAGGACGCGCCGATCCAGGACTGGGTCAAGCTGGCCGTCAACCGTGCCCGCCTGAGCAACACCCCTGCAGTGTTCTGGCTGGACCCGGCCCGCGCCCACGACGGCGTGATGATCGAGAAGGTGCAGAAGTACCTGAAGGATCACGACACCACCGGCCTGGACATCCGCATCCTGGCACCGGTCGACGCCATCAAGTTCTCCCTGGCCCGCATCCGCGAAGGCAAGGACACCATCTCGGTGACCGGCAACGTGCTGCGTGACTACCTGACCGACCTGTTCCCGATCATGGAACTAGGCACCAGCGCCAAGATGCTGTCGATCGTGCCGCTGATGAGCGGTGGCGGCCTGTTCGAAACCGGCGCCGGCGGTTCGGCACCGAAGCACGTACAGCAGCTGGTGGAAGAGAACTTCCTGCGTTGGGACTCGCTGGGTGAATTCCTGGCCCTGGCCGCTTCCCTGGAGCACCTGGGCAACACCTACGACAACCCGCGCGCCAAAGTGCTGGCCAACACCCTGGACCAGGCCACCGGCAAGTTCCTCGACACCAACAAGTCGCCTTCGCGCAAAGTCGGTGGTATCGACAACCGCGGCAGCCACTTCTACCTGACCCTGTACTGGGCTCAGGCCCTGGCTGCGCAGAACGACGACGCTGCCCTGCAGGCACGCTTCGCGCCACTGGCCAAGACCCTGACCGAGAACGAGGAGACCATCGTCGCCGAGCTCAACGCCGTCCAGGGCAAGCCGGCCGACATCGGTGGCTACTACGCCCCGGATGCCGAGCTGACCGCCAAGGTGATGCGCCCAAGCCAGACCCTGAACAGCGCCATTGCCGCCCTGTAAGGTTCGCTTGAAGTAACAGCACAAACCCCGGCCACGCACCGGGGTTTGTGCTTTCTGGGAAATGGGGTTGCTCTGCAACCCATCGCCGGCAAGCCAGCTCCCACAGGTATTGTGAATGCCTCAAGCTTGCACTGCACCTGTGGGAGCTGGCTTGCCGGCGATGGGCCGCAAAGCGGCCCCACCAATCTGAAGGGACATACAAATGACCTGGCAACCCCACATCACCGTCGCCACCATCGTCGAACACGAAGGCAAGTTCCTCTTCGTCGAAGAATTCAAAGCCAACCAGCATGTCTTCAACCAGCCCGCCGGCCACCTCGAACCCAACGAGACCCTGCCCCAGGCCGCCCTGCGCGAAACCCTCGAAGAAACCGCCTGGGAAGTCGAGCTCACCGGCGTGGTCGGCATCTACCTGTACACCGCCCCAAGCAACGGCGTGACCTACCAGCGCATCTGCTTCGCCGCCCGCCCCGTGCGCCATCACGCCGACCTGGCGCTGGACAGCGACATCGTCCGCGCCGTGTGGCTGACCCGCGACGAACTGCTGGCCGACCCCGCCCGCTGGCGCAGCGAGCTGGTGCCACGCTGCCTCGACGACTACCTGAAAGGCCCCTTGCACAGCCTCGACCTGCTGCGCGACTGACGCGCCGCCGCAGGTTTGATAGAATCGGCGTTTTTCCCCCTTGATACACACCGGTAACCATGACCAGCCCAGCACTCAAAGACCCCGCCAAGACCCGCGTCATCGTCGGCATGTCCGGCGGCGTGGACTCTTCCGTCTCCGCCCTTCTGCTCATGGAGCAGGGCTACCAGGTGGAAGGGCTGTTCATGAAGAACTGGGAAGAAGACGACGGCACCGAATACTGCACCGCCCGTGAAGACCTGGCCGACGCCCAGGCCGTGTGCGACCGCATCGGCATCAAGCTGCACACCGCCAACTTCGCCGCCGAATACTGGGACAACGTGTTCGAGCACTTCCTCGAAGAGTACAAGGCCGGCCGCACGCCCAACCCGGACATCCTCTGCAACCGCGAAATCAAGTTCAAGGCGTTCCTCGACTACGCCCTGTCGCTGGGTGCCGACCTGATCGCCACCGGCCACTACGTGCGCCGCCGCGACACCGGCGAGCTCACCGAACTGCTCAAGGGCCTGGACCCGAACAAGGACCAGAGCTACTTCCTGCACGCCGTCGGCGGCAAGGAAATCGCCCGCACCCTGTTCCCGGTTGGCGAGCTGGAAAAGCCCGAAGTACGCGCCATTGCCGAAAAGCACGGCCTGGCCACCGCCAAGAAGAAGGACTCCACCGGCATCTGCTTCATCGGCGAGCGCCGCTTCAGCGACTTCCTCAAGCAATACCTGCCGGCCCAGCCGGGCAACATCGAGACCACCGACGGTGAAGTGATCGGCCGCCACCACGGGCTGATGTACCACACCATCGGCCAGCGCCAGGGCCTGGGCATTGGCGGCCTGAAGGACGCCGGTGACGAGCCGTGGTACGTGCTGCACAAGGACCTGACCCACAACGTGCTGGTGGTCGGCCAGGGCAATGAACACCCGTGGCTGTTCTCCCGCGCCCTGCTCGCTTCGGAAATTTTCTGGGTCAACCCGGTCGACCTCGGCAGCCCGCGCCAGCTCACCGCCAAGGTGCGCTACCGCCAGAGCGACCAGCAGTGCACCCTGGAACTCACCGAAAGCGGTTACCGTGCGGTGTTCGACGAACCGCAACGTGCCGTTACCCCGGGCCAGTCGGTGGTGTTCTACGACGGCGAAGTGTGCCTGGGCGGCGGCGTGATCGAAGCCGCCGAGCCGTGGAGCCCGCGCGCATGAGCAACCTGCAGGAGCAGCTGATTGCGTTGGGCGGTGTGTTCCAGGCCGCCGTACTGGTCGACCGCATCGCCCGCACCGGCCAGGCCAGCGAGGCCAACATCGGCTGCATGCTGGGCAGCCTGCTGGTCCGCGACCCCAAGGACACCCTGGAGGTGTTCGGCGGTGACGACCTGAACCTGCGCGACGGCTATCGCGCGCTGGTCGGCGCGCTGGAGCGCGACCCCAGCAGCCTGCAGCGCGAGCCGCTGCGCTACGCCCTGTCGATGCTGGGCCTGGAGCGCCAGCTGAACAAGCGCGGCGACCTGCTCGACACCATCGGCAACCGTCTGCCGCAAATCCAGTCCCAGGCCGAACATTTCGGCCTGGTTCATGAAAACGTCATCGCTTCCAGTGGAGCCTTGTACCAGGACACCCTGAGCACCTTGCGCCAGCGCATCCAGGTACATGGCGACATGCGCTTCCTGCAGCAGGCCAGCAACGCCTCGAAAATCCGCGCCCTGCTGCTGGCCGGCATCCGCGCCGCACGCCTGTGGCGCCAGCTGGGCGGGCACCGCTGGCAGCTGGTATTCAGCCGGCGCAAGCTGTTGAACGAACTGTACGACATGATGCGCAGCCCCTCCTGACAGGGGCTGACAGTTCCGGCCTCATCGCCGGCAAGCCAGCTCCCACAGGATATGCACTGTGCTCAAGGCCGGTGCCGTACCTGTGGGAGCTGGCTTGCCGGTGATAGGGCCAGAACAGGCAATGCACAATGCACAGCTGATTTATGGCCCGACCTTTGGTCAGCCACCCGACCTGAGCGCATTTTTCATGTATGATATGCGCCCTTCCAAAAGCCTGACTGTCCGAGAACACCCCATGCAGCTTTCTTCGCTCACTGCGGTTTCCCCTGTAGACGGCCGTTATGCCGGCAAAACCCAGGCCTTGCGCCCCATTTTCAGCGAATTCGGCCTGATCCGTTTCCGCGCCCTGGTCGAAGTGCGCTGGCTGCAGCGCCTGGCCGCCCACCCGCAGATCGGCGAAGTGCCGGCGTTCTCCGCCGAAGCCAACGCCCTGCTGGACAGCCTGGCCACCGACTTCAAGCTCGAGCACGCCGAACGCGTCAAGGAAATCGAGCGCACCACCAACCACGACGTCAAGGCGATCGAATACCTCCTCAAGGAGCAGGCCGCCAAGCTCCCTGAGCTGGCCAAGGTCAGCGAGTTCATCCACTTCGCCTGCACCAGCGAGGACATCAACAACCTGTCCCACGCCCTGATGCTGCGCGCCGGCCGTGACGAAGTGCTGCTGCCGCTGATGCGCCAGATCGCCGACGCCATCCGCGCCCTGGCCCACGCCCACGCCGACGTGCCGATGCTGTCGCGCACCCACGGCCAGCCGGCTTCGCCGACCACCCTGGGCAAGGAACTGGCCAACGTCGTGTACCGCCTGGAGCGCCAGATCGCCCAGGTTGCCGCCGTACCGCTGCTGGGCAAGATCAACGGTGCCGTGGGCAACTACAACGCCCACCTGTCGGCCTACTCGCAGATCGACTGGGAGCAGAACGCCCGCGCCTTCATCGAAGACGAGCTGGGCCTGCAGTTCAACCCGTACACCACCCAGATCGAGCCGCACGACTACATCGCCGAGCTGTTCGACGCCATCGCCCGCTTCAACACCATCCTGATCGACTTCGATCGCGATGTGTGGGGCTACATCTCGCTGGGCTACTTCAAGCAGAAGACCGTTGCCGGCGAAATCGGCTCGTCGACCATGCCGCACAAGGTCAACCCGATCGACTTCGAAAACTCCGAAGGCAACCTGGGTATCGCCAACGCGCTGTTCCAGCACCTGGCCAGCAAGCTGCCGATCTCGCGCTGGCAGCGTGACCTGACTGACTCCACCGTGCTGCGCAACCTGGGCGTGGGCTTTGCCCACAGCGTCATCGCCTACGAAGCCAGCCTGAAAGGCATCGGCAAGCTGGAAGTCAACGAAGCCCGCATCGCCGCCGACCTGGACGCCTGCTGGGAAGTCCTGGCCGAGCCGATCCAGACCGTGATGCGCCGCTTCAACATCGAAAACCCCTACGAGAAGCTCAAAGAGCTGACCCGTGGCAAGGGCATCACCCCGGAAGCGCTGCTGACCTTCATCGACGGCCTGGATATGCCAGCCGAAGCCAAGGCCGAGCTCAAGCAGCTGACCCCTGCTACCTACATCGGCAACGCGGCAGCACAGGCCAAACGCATCTAAGCTGACCGTCGCGTTCAACGCCCGGCCTGGCCGGGCGTTTTTATTCCCGAACGAAAATTACATTTTTTCAATAGGTTGAACATGAATCCTGATACTCCACTGCAGCTGCTGGGCGGCATCTCGGCCCGCGAATTCATGCGCGACTACTGGCAGAAGAAGCCGCTGCTGGTGCGCCAGGCCTTCCCGGACTTCATCAGCCCGATCGACCCCGACGAGCTGGCCGGCCTGGCCCTGGAAGAGGAAGTAGAGTCGCGTATCGTGCTCGAGCACGGCGCGCACCCGTGGGAGCTGCGTCGCGGCCCGTTCACCGAAGATACCTTTGCCGAGCTGCCGGAAAAGGACTGGACCCTGCTGGTGCAAGCCGTGGACCAGTTCGTCCCGGAAGTGGCCGAACTGCTGGAAAACTTCCGCTTCCTGCCCAGCTGGCGCATCGATGACGTGATGATCAGCTTCGCCGCCCCCGGTGGCAGCGTCGGCCCGCACTTCGACAACTACGACGTGTTCCTGCTGCAGGGCCACGGCCAGCGCAACTGGAAAATCGGCCAGATGTGCAGCAGCGACAGCTCGCTGCTGGAGCACGCCGACCTGCGCATCCTCGCCGACTTCGAGCAGAGCGATGAGTGGACCCTGGAGCCGGGCGACATGCTTTACCTGCCACCACGCCTGGCCCACTACGGCGTGGCCGTGGACGACTGCCTGACCTACTCGGTAGGCTTCCGCGCGCCAAGCGCCGCCGAAGTGCTGACCCACTTCACCGATTTCCTCGGCCAGTTCCTGCCCGACGAAGAACGCTACAGCGACGCCGATGCCCAGCCGGCCAGCGACCCGCACCAGATCCAGCACGACGCCCTCGACCGCCTCAAGGCGCTGCTCGACAAGCACATGGGCGACAAAGACCTGCTGCTGACCTGGTTCGGCCAGTTCATGACCGAGCCACGCTACCCCGAGCAGATCGTCGGTGAAGAGCTGTCCGAGGAAGAGCTGATCGATGCCCTGGAACAAGGCGCCATCCTGATCCGCAACCCGAGCGCGCGCCTGGCCTGGTCGGAGTTCGAAGAAGACCTGCTGCTGTTCGCCAGCGGCCGCAGCTGCCCGCTGCCGGGCAAACTGCGCGAGCTGCTGAAGCTGGTTTGCGCGGCCGACGCCCTGCACATCGACAACCTGGGCGAATGGCTGCAGGATGAAGATGGCCTTATGCTGGTACAGCAGCTGGTCAAACAAGGAAGCCTGGGATTCGCCAATGAATAAGATTCGTGTGCGCCTCGCCGACTGGCACAAGGACAACGCCGACATCCGCCGCATCCGCGAAGCGGTGTTCATTGCCGAACAGCACGTGCCGCCGGAGCTGGAGTGGGACTCGGACGACCCGACCGCCGCGCACTTCCTGGCCCTGGAAGGCGACTACCCGATCGGCACCGCGCGCCTGCTGCCTGACGGCACCATTGGCCGGGTCTCGGTGCTGAAGGACTGGCGCGGGCTGAAGGTGGGTGACGCGCTGATGAACGCGGTGATTGTCGAAGCACAGAACCGCGACCTGAAGCAGCAGATGCTCAGCGCCCAGGTGCACGCCACGCCGTTCTACGAGCGGCTGGGCTTTCGCGTAGTCAGCGAAGAGTTCCTCGAAGCCGGCATCCCGCACGTGGACATGGTGCGCGACTCGCGCGCCTGATCCCTGTACCGGCCTCTTCGCGGGCTTGCCCGCTCCCACAAGGACCCCACAGATATTGAATGCTGTGCAGTACCTGTGGGAGCGGGCAAGCCCGCGAAGAGGCCGGCACAGCAAAATACATCTTCCCTGACAAAAACCTGTACATCCATCCAGATAAAACTTGCCTCCGCGCCCTCGCTTGCGCATCCTATCGCCCATCACCCCCGATGAAGCGTCCCCGGCCATGCGCCTGTTCCTCTGCGAAAAACCCTCCCAGGCAAAAGACATCGCCAAAGTGCTCGGCGCCAACCGCAAGGGCGATGGCTGCTGGCAAGGTACCGACGCCTGCGTGACCTGGTGCATCGGCCACCTGCTGGAAACCGCCCCGCCCGACAGCTACGACGAACGCTACAAGCGCTGGAACCTGGCTGACCTGCCGATCATCCCGGAAAAGTGGAAGATGCTGGTCAAGCCCAAGACCGCCAGCCAGTTCAAGGCAGTCAAGCGCCTGCTCGGCGAAGCGCGCGAACTGGTGATCGCCACCGACGCCGACCGCGAAGGCGAAATGATCGCCCGCGAACTGGTCGAGCATTGCCGCTACCGCGGCCCGGTGCAGCGCCTGTGGTTGTCGGCACTGGACGACGCGTCCATTCGCAAGGCCCTGGCGCGGCTGCTGCCAGGCCACGAAACCTTCAACCTGTACCACTCGGCGCTGGGCCGTTCGCGCGCAGACTGGCTGATCGGCATGAACATGAGCCGGCTGTTCACCCTGCTGGGCCGCCAGTCGGGCTATCAGGGCGTGCTGCCGGTGGGCCGGGTGCAAACGCCCACCTTGCGCCTGGTGGTCGACCGCGACCGCAGCATCGCCGACTTCGTGCCGGTACCGTTCTGGGCCATCGACGTGCAGCTCGAACACGCAGGCTTTGGCTTCAACGCCCAATGGCGCGCCCCCGAGGACGCCTGCGACGACCAGGGCCGCTGCCTGAACCAGGCCCTGGCGCAGCAGGCTGCCGCCGACATCGGCAATGTGGGTACTGCCCGGGCCGTGAAGGTGACCACCGAGCGCGTGCGTGAAGCGGCACCCCTGCCCTTCGACCTTGGCACCCTGCAGGAGCTGTGCTCGAAAAAGTTCGGCCTCGGCGCCCAGGAAACCCTCGACATCGCCCAGGCCCTGTACGAAACCCACAAGCTGATCACCTACCCGCGCAGCGACTGCGGCTACCTGCCGCAAAGCCAGCACGCCGAAGCGCCAGCCATCCTCGCCGCCCTGCAACGGGCCGATGCCAGCCTGGCGCCGCTGCAGCCCTACCTGGAGCCGCAACGCCGCTCACGGGCGTGGAACGACGCCAAGGTCAGCGCCCACCACGGCATCATCCCCACTGCCGCCGCCAGCGACCCGTCGCGCCTGCCGGCCAAGCACAAGGCGGTGTACACCCTGATCCGCGCCCGCTACCTGGCGCAGTTCCTGCCCAACCACGAGTACGACCGTACCCAGGCCGACTTCGACTGCGCCGGCCATGCCCTGCGTGCCGTAGGCAAGCAGATCGTCGAACCAGGCTGGCGCCGTGCGCTGCCCGAGGCGCTGACCCCGGCCAAGGGCCGCGAGGCAGCACCGGCCCAGGTGCTGCCGGCGCTGCGCGAAGGCCAGGACTGCACGGTGCAGGGCCTGCAACTGAAAGACCTGTGGACCCAGCCGCCCAAGCCGTTTACCGAAGGCGACCTGATCAAGGCAATGAAGAACGTGGCCAAGCTGGTGGACGACCCGCGGTTGAAGCAGAAGCTCAAGGAAACCACCGGTATCGGCACCGAAGCCACCCGCGCCAGCATCATCCAGGGCCTGCTTGACCGCGGCTACCTGGTGAAGAACGGCAAGGCGCTGTCCGCCACCCCTGCGGCCTTCAGCCTGATCGACGCCGTGCCACGCGCCATTGCCGACCCAGGCACCACGGCTATCTGGGAGCAGGCGCTGGACATGGTGCAGAGTGGCGAGATGACGCTGGAGGAGTTCGTCGCCCGGCAGTCGGCATGGATGGGCAAGCTGGTCGAACGGTGCAGCGGCATGCGCATGACCATCAGCGGGCCGGCAGCCGGGGCTGCGCCGCCGTGGAAGAAAAAGCGTAGAGGGAGTGGGAAGAGTAAAGCGGCGGGAAGCAAGGCTGCCAGCAAGCCGCGGCAGCCCAAGAGAAAAGCTTCAACCTGAGGCTTTTGCACTGTCATTACGGCCCTATCGCCGGCAAGCCAGCTCCCACAGGTACCACACAGCTTTCAAAACCTGCGCAGGACTTGTGGGAGCTGGCTTGCCGGCGATAGGCCAGGAATACAGAGAATTCAGAAAAACCACAAAACCTGACCAACATACTGGCGCCATGAATTTTTAATGCTAAATTTTCATGAAAATAATCAAAACAAATTTCATGAGACCCCTGCATGTTCAAACAATCCGCCCAGCACGTCGCCAGCTACTACGCCCAGACCTACCCCGCCAGCATTCCCCTGCACCCTACCCTGCAAGGCAGCCACGACACCGAAGTCCTGATCATTGGCGCCGGCTTCAGCGGCCTGCACACCGCCTTGCGCCTGACCCAGGCCGGCAAGCGTGTAACGCTGCTGGAAGCCAGCCGTGTGGCCTGGGCCGCGTCCGGCCGCAACGGCGGCCAGGCTCTGCTCGGCTGGTCGTGCGACATGCCGCCGCTGGAAAAGGCCCTGGGCGTCGAACGTACCCGACGCCTGTGGGCCAGCATGTGCTGGGCCGCCGATGAAATGCGCGAACTGCCCGAGCGCCATGGCTTCGACATCGACTACCGGCTGGGCAGCCTGTGGACCGCCGTGCTGCCGCGCCGGGTGAAGATGCTGGAAGAAGCCCTGCATGAGGCCGAACAAAAATGGGGCTACGACGCCCTGCGCCTGATCGGCCGCGACGAGCTGCCGCAATGGATCGACAGCCCGCGCTACCAGGCCGCGCTATACGACGCCAAAGGCGCCCACCTCAACCCGCTGAAGCTGGCTCAGGGCCTGGCCAGCACCATCGAGGCGGCTGGCGGGCGGATCTACGAACAGAGCCAGGTGCTCGACTACCAGAAAGCCGGCGACGGCTATGTGGCCCGTACCGACCGCGGCGAAGTACGCTGCCAGGTGCTGGTGCTGGCCTGCAACGCCTACATCGATCGCCTCGACCGCAACCTGTCGCGCCGCCTGTTGCCGGTTGGCTCCTATCAGGTAGCCACCGCACCGCTGAATGCCGACTTCGCCCAATCGCTACTGCCGCGCAACAGTTGCGTGATCGACAACCAGTTCGTGCCCGACTATTTCCGCCTCACCCCGGACCATCGCCTACTGTTCGGCGGCGGCTGCACCTACCTGGGCGGTATTCCCAAAAATGTCGCCAGCGCTACCCGCCCCTACCTGGAGCGGGTATTCCCGCAGCTGGCCGGGGTGGCCATCGACTATGCCTGGGGCGGCCATATCGACTGCAGCATCCAGCGCACCCCGGATGTCGGTCGCGAGGGCCAGCGCTACTGGCTGCAGGGGTTCTCGGGCCATGGCGTGCTACCAACACTGGCGGCGGCGCGGGCGGTCAGCGATGCCATTCTTGGCGACGACGACCTGCTGACGCTGTACCAAGGCATCGACAACGGCCGCTTCCCCGGCGGCGATCTGCTGGCGGCACCGCTGGAAGCTGCAGCCAAGGCCTGGTACCGGATGCGCGACCGCGTCTGATCGGTTGACACAGCCCGTTGTAGGAGCGGCCTTGTGTCGCGAAAGGGCTGCAAAGCAGCCCCAGGGTTTCAGCACAGATGCGCACATTGCCGGGGCTGCTTTGCAGCCCTTTCGCGACACAAGGCCGCTCCTACATGGGACCGAGCAGGGCCGGGAGTGCCCCACAAATTCCAGTACCAGGCAAAATACCTCCTATTCTCAATAGCTCCCTTCGCTTCCTGCACACAGGAGACCCGACCATGAGCTATGTAACCACGAAGGACGGCGTACAGATCTTCTACAAGGACTGGGGCCCGCGTGACGCACCGGTCATCCACTTCCACCACGGCTGGCCGCTCAGCGCCGACGATTGGGATGCCCAGCTGTTGTTCTTCCTCGCCCATGGTTACCGCGTGGTCGCCCACGACCGCCGCGGCCATGGCCGCTCCAGCCAGGTATGGGACGGCCACGACATGGACCACTACGCCGACGATGTGGCAGCGGTCGTCGCTCACCTGGGCATCCAGGGCGCCGTGCATGTCGGCCACTCGACCGGTGGCGGTGAAGTGGTGCGCTACATGGCCCGGCACCCTGAAGACAAGGTGGCCAAGGCCGTGCTGATCGCCGCCGTACCGCCACTGATGGTGCAGACGCCCGCTAATCCTGGTGGCCTGCCCAAATCGGTGTTCGACGGCTTCCAGGCCCAGGTTGCCAGCAACCGTGCGCAGTTCTACCGGGATGTGCCGGCCGGGCCGTTCTACGGCTACAACCGCCCTGGCGTCGAAGCCAGCGAAGGCATCATCGGCAACTGGTGGCGCCAGGGCATGATTGGCAGTGCCAAGGCTCATTACGATGGCATCGTGGCGTTTTCCCAGACCGACTTCACCGAAGACCTGAAGGGCATCCAGCAACCGGTGCTGGTGATGCACGGCGATGATGATCAGATCGTGCCGTATGAGAACTCCGGGGTGCTGTCGGCGAAGCTGCTGCCCAATGGCACGCTGAAGACTTACAAGGGCTACCCGCATGGCATGCCGACCACCCATGCCGATGTGATCAATGCGGATTTGCTGGCGTTTATCCGTAGCTGATGTGATCAGCTTGTCCCAGCCCTTTCGCGGGCGCGCCCGCTCCCACACAGGTCCGGAGTACTGTGATGTGCCTGTGGTAGCCGACGTGCCCGTGAAATGGGCGCCACCGCCAAAAACCTGTCCAATCAATATAAGCAACTGGTAGTTTTACCAGTTGTGCGCCTGTCCGTTTTGCCCGACGTTAGTCTTTAAACATTCCAAGCTCGTAGACTGATCATGCCAAATAACCGGAAATATCTATTCTACAAGAACGGCCAACTGTCAGCAGAAATTGGTGCTGGACAAAATATAACGTTACTCTTAGCCTCTGACACACCACTGGCGGAGCGCTCTGTAGGGACAACGCTACTGGCCACAAACGCACAAAACTCCATCATTGAGCGCTCAAATTGTAACGACCGTAAAAAACTTATTTATTCCGTTTACGGATACAGCCATACGCACTTTATTATGGGATTCACTGGACAACGCCACGACCAGCTAACAAACTGCTACCTGCTTGGCAACGGTTATCGTACGTTCAGCCCGCAGTTAATGCGATTCTTTTCAGCCGACAGCTTTAGCCCACACGGCCCCGGAGGAATCAATAGTTACGTTTATTGTTCCGGCGACCCGACCAATCATGTCGACCCATCCGGCCACATACTTCAAAAAATCTGGAAAAAGATTTTAAAATTCAAGGGGCACACAAAGGTAGTTGATCATAAAAAGGGGCATGCATTAATGGAGGTAGCCCGGGAAAAGGAGATCAATAGAGATGAAAAAGCATTCCGCAAAAGCCTCAAAAATCCAGCACTTCTAGTGGACCATGCCAGAATAGCCACCAATGTAGTTCACGAGCTACACGAATTTCCCGATTGGCATTCTCACCATCTTGGAGGAAAACACCTTAAAGCAGCGGTTCGACTTGTTGAGGCCAAAGCCGACCTCAAGCTAACTAAAATCGACCCTACTGGACTCATGAATGACAATGACTTTCTAGAATATCGCACTGATGTATTCAATGCAGAAGTAAACAATTTAGTTTCAAGTCTTCGAGCAACTTTCCCGGAGGGTACCCTTGCCACCTCCAGAAGATCAAGTACCACGTCAGTCCGGAGTACAGCTACATCGTATTCCTTCATTGAGTAACTCGGCCCTAGTGCTTTATTGTCCGTGTCTGACCCTATCCCTCGTACGCCGAGGATAGGGTCAGTACTGGCCACATGCTCTCTCTAGGATTACCATGCCTTATCCCTAGAGCGGCTCTTCACCGCCCCCGCCTTCTTGCCTACCAAAACCCCATGCCCTTCGAACTCACCGTAGAACCCCTCACCCTGCTGATCCTGGCCCTGGTCGCCTTCGTCGCCGGCTTCATCGATGCCATCGCCGGCGGTGGCGGCCTGCTCACCACCCCGGCGCTACTCACCGCCGGCATGCCGCCGCACCTGGTACTGGGCACCAACAAGCTCAGCTCTACCTTCGGGTCGGCCACCGCCGGCTTCACCTACTACAGGCGCAAGCTGTTCCACCCGGCGCAATGGCGCCCGGCATTGTTCGCCACCTTGGTCGGTGCTTTGCTTGGTGCAGTGATTGCCCACTACATGCCGGCCGAATGGCTGAACAAGATGCTGCCTGTGGTCGTCTTCGCCTGTGGCGTCTATCTGCTGTTCGGTGGCACGCCCAAGGCGCCGCTGGATGCCGATGCACCGATCAGGAAAAAGTGGCAAGTGCCGCAAGGCTTCACCCTGGGCTTCTATGACGGCGTGGCCGGCCCGGGTACCGGGGCGTTCTGGACGGTCAGCACCCTGCTGCTCTACCCCATCGATCTGGTCCGTGCCAGCGGCGTGGCGCGCAGCATGAACTTCGTCAGCAACATCGCAGCGCTGACGGTATTCATCATTTCCGGGCAGGTGGACTACATCGTCGGCCTGTGCATGGGCCTGTCGGTGATGGTCGGCGCGTTCTTCGGCGCACGCACGGCGATCAGTGGCGGCAGCAAGTTCATCCGCCCGGTGTTCATCACCGTGGTGCTGGCGCTGACCGTGCGGCTGGCGTGGCAGCACTGGTTCAGCTTGGCATAAGGCTCTCAGGAGGGCTCTGTAGGCTTCAGATCACAGGCCTGCCGTCCAACGAACACTTCGCTACTCACATTTCTGCCAGTTGCAAGATTGAGCTTACCTGGTTGAGGGTATTAAAAGTCCTCTCAACCAGGTAAGAAAAATATGCCCAAGTCGTATAGCCGACAAGCCTACACCTGTTATGGCTTTGTCGCTCAACAAGAATCACGGCTAGCCATACTCGGTTTCAATGGCCAACAGCGAGGCCGTTTGACGGACTGCTATTACTTGGGTAATGGCTATCGCGCTTATAACCCGAAACTCATGCGATTCAACTCAACAGACAACCTGAGCCCTTTCCTCCACGGCGGGATCAACGCATATGCTTATTGTGGCGGAGACCCCATAAACAACATTGATCCTTCCGGACATTGGTTCTGGTCTCGCTCCGAGCCTAAATATGCGTTATCGATGATCAAAAAAACTGACACCCATATGCTTACCCAGCAATATAGCGGATGGTATCACCATCCAGCCGCAGACGGCTGGGATGCTGAAATGGCAATCAAATTACCGAAAAGGGTAGAAAAAAAAATATATTACGCCACACAGCTTCAGCTGGCAAAAAATGGTGTGTCTAACGCTCCGATACAGCACATACAGAGCAGGCTGGATAGCGTCAGTGCCAAAATAGCTGAAACTCGTACAAGACTGGAAAAGCTCAAACGTGAGCTTCCTTTACATGCATTAACAGTCATGAATAGCATGCTGGCACCTCCGCCGCCTCCACCGCCCTATCCGGTGATCAATAATCACTCCGTGGTTCTCGACGACATAGATGCTACGATTGCAAACTACCAGATTCGCTTGCAATTAACACAACATGTCGCACCACCTGTATACCGCAAGACCAATAGTGACCCAAATTACTAGCGTGGCAGCACTGGTTCTGGCAGGCCTAAGCGGCGCGCAACGTACAGATCGATCAAGTACCGGGCAATCGACCGCCCGGCCGGCAGCGGCGGCAGGTCGTGGACGCTGAACCACTTGGCATCCTCGATCTCGTCCGGCTGCATGACGATATCGCCGCCGGCATACTCGGCATGGAAGCCCAGCATCATCGAATGCGGGAACGGCCAGCACTGGCTGCCGACGTACTGGATGTTCCTTACTTCCACCGCCACCTCTTCACGCACTTCGCGCACCAGGCAGTCCTCGGCCGACTCGCCCGGCTCGGCAAAGCCTGCCAAGGTGCTGTACACCCCGGTGACGAAGCGTGGCGAACGCGCCAGCAGGATTTCGTCGCCACGGGTCACCAGCACGATCATGCTTGGCGAAATGCGCGGGTAGCTGCGCAGGTCGCAAGGCTGGCAGTACATTGCCCGCTCCCAGCGGATCTGCGTCATTGCCTGGCCGCAACTGCCACAGAAACGGTGCTCGCGGGCCCAGGTGCCGATCTGCGCGGCATAGCCCAGTACTTTGTAGGTGTCGAAGTCACCCTCGAGCATGAACGCGCGCAGGCCGCGCCAGGCGCAGCCAGGCACGTCGGTGGCGCTGCGCAGCTCCAGCAGGAACACCGGCTGGCCGTCGAAGTGGCCGATGCCGTGCTCGCACAGCACGTCGAGGTCCTGGCGCTTGAGCCAGTCGCGAGGGAACAGCGCGCCGTTGTCGTCCACCAGGAACCCTTCCGGGCTGCGGGCTACGGCCAGCCCCCCGGTGATCTGCGGGTCGAGTACTGCGGTAGTCCAGCGTGCTGACATGTCGGGGGTTCCCTTACTGCGCGTCCCCCGGCCTGATCAGTCGGCGAACGTCGGTTTCTGTTTGCTCATGTGCGCTGCCACCGCCACGCGCAGGTCTTCGGACTGCAGCATCGCGGCGTTCCAGGTGGCGATGTACTCCAGGCCATCGTCGATGCGATGGTCACGCATGTAGCTGAGCATTTCCTTGGTGCCGGCCACGGCGATCGGCGATTTTGCGGCAATCTCGCCGGCGATGGCAAAGACCCCGTCCATCAGCGCGGCCTGATCATCATAGACCCGGTTGACCAGGCCGATGCGCAGCGCCTCTTCGGCCTCGACATTGCGCCCGGTGAAAGCCAGCTCACGCATCATGCCGTCACCGATGATACGAGGCAAACGTTGCAGTGTGCCGACATCGGCGGCCATGCCCATGTCGATTTCCTTGATCGAGAACTGCGCGTCGCTGCTGCAGTAGCGCATATCGCAGGCCGAGATCAGATCGATGGCGCCGCCAATGCAGTAACCCTGCACCGCGGCCAGCACCGGCTTGCGGCATTTGTCCACGGCATTGAACGACGCCTGCAGGCGCAGGATGGTGCTGCGCAGGAAGCGTGCGTTACGGCCGACGTCCTTGCCCATCTGCCCGGCCAGCGAAGCCAGCATCATCAGGTCGATACCAGCGGAAAAATGCTTGCCGGCTCCGCTGATCACCACCGCCCGCACCGCGTCGGTGTCGTCGACCCACCGGAAGATGTCGATGATCTCCTCCCAGAAGGCCGCGTTCATCGCATTGCGCTTGTCCGGGCGGTTGATCTGAACGTGGGCGATGCTGTTGGTCAGTTCGACCTTGAATGCGCTGTACTCGGTCACGGGCGGCACTCCTGCGGGTGAAGGGTTCATGGCACGGATGGTAACCCACCCCGATGACCGCACTTGTGCCAAAAACGGGACTGTACGCCTTGCCTAAGACGCGCTGATCCGGCACCGTGCGCAATCGCCGAATCATAAGGATACAAATTCATGTCGCGCTCCCTGACCGGCGCCCTCGCCCACAGCTTTCTGGGCCAGTCGCCGCTTTGGTACAAGGCAGTCATCTGCCTGTTCCTGGTGCTCAACCCGCTGCTGCTGGTGACCGTCGGCCCGGTCGCTGCCGGCTGGGCATTGGTGCTCGAATTCATCTTCACCCTGGGCATGGCCCTGAAGTGCTACCCGCTGATGCCTGGCGGCCTGCTGCTGGTCGAAGCCCTGCTGTTGCAGATGACCACCCCGCAAGCCCTGTACGAAGAGCTGCAGCACAACTTCCCGGTGATCCTGCTGCTGATGTTCATGGTCGCGGGCATCCACTTCATGAAGGAACTGCTGCTGTTCCTGTTTTCGCGCATCCTGCTGGGGGTGCGTTCGAAGGCGATCCTGGCGTTGCTGTTCTGCGTGCTGTCGGCATTCCTCTCGGCGTTTCTCGATGCGCTGACCGTGACCGCCGTGATCATCAGCGCCGCGGTCGGTTTCTATGCGGTGTACCACCGCGTCGCCTCCGGGGCCAACCCGCGCGAAGACAGTGCGCTGGACAGCGACCAGCAGGTCGCACAGTTGCACCGTGAAGACCTCGACCAGTTCCGCGCCTTCCTGCGCAGCCTGCTGATGCATGGCGCGGTGGGTACCGCCCTGGGCGGCGTGTGCACGCTGGTGGGCGAGCCGCAGAACCTGCTGATCGGCCATGAGATGGGCTGGCACTTCGCCGATTTCTTCCTGAAGGTGGCACCGGTGTCACTGCCGGTGCTGGGCGCCGGCTTGCTGACCTGCGTGCTGCTGGAGAAGTTGCGCCTGTTCGGCTACGGCACGTTGATGCCCGAGCCGGTGCGTCAGGTACTGGCCGCCTACGCAGCCGAGGACGATGCTGCACGCACCACTGCCCAACGCATCGCGCTGTGGGTGCAAGGGTTCGCCGCACTGATCCTGATCGTCTGCCTGGGGCTGCACGTTGCCGAGGTCGGCCTGATCGGCCTGATGGTGATCGTGCTGATCACGGCATTCACCGGCATTACCGACGAACACCGCCTGGGCCGTGCCTTCCAGGACGCCATGCCGTTCACCGCATTGCTGGTGGTGTTCTTCGCCGTGGTGGCGGTGATTCACCAGCAGCAACTGTTCAGCCCGTTGATTGCCTGGGTGCTGGCGCTGCCGGCCGAGCAGCAACCGGGCATGCTGTACCTGGCCAACGGCCTGCTGTCGGCGATCAGCGACAACGTGTTCGTTGCCACCATCTACATCACCGAGGTGAAGCAGGCGTTCCTCAATGGCAGCATGAGCCGCGAGCATTTCGAGACGCTGGCGGTGGCGATCAACACCGGCACCAACCTGCCGAGCGTGGCGACGCCGAATGGGCAGGCGGCCTTCCTGTTCCTGCTGACTTCGGCGATTGCGCCGCTGATACGGCTGTCGTATGGGCGAATGGTGTGGATGGCCTTGCCCTATACCGTAGTGATGGGTGGGCTGGGGTGGTGGGCGGTGACCTACTGGCTGTGATGTAGCTTGTACCGGCCCTATCGCCGGCAAGCCAGCTCCCACAGGTTTTACGCTGCACCCAAGGACTGTGGTGTACCTGTGGGAGCTGGCTTGCCGGCGATAGGGCCAGTGCAGACACAGCACAAGGCCCTGTCGATTCTGCTGCCTGCCATTCGACTATCCCATGCCCCCAGCCACCCCGGCTGCCAACAGGAGAGTCCCCATGCGCAAACTCATCGTAGCCGCCTTCATCAGCCTCGACGGTGTCATGCAGGCCCCCGGCGGCCCGCAGGAAGACACCAGCGGCGGCTTCACCTACGGCGGCTGGATCGTGCCCTACGCCGAGGAAGTCTTCGGCCAGGCCATGCAGGCCCTGTTCAGCCAGCCCTTCGAGTTGCTGCTGGGCCGGCGCACCTACGACATCTTCGCCGGCTACTGGCCAAAGGTAAAAGACAGCTCGGAAGACTTCTCCATCGCCAACCTGTTCAACAGCGTGCCCAAGCATGTGGCCACCCACACCCCCGCAACCCTCGACTGGCACAACAGCCATGCCCTTGGCGTGGACATCACCGCAGCGGTCCGCGCGCTGAAACAACAGGACGGCGCCAACCTGCTGACCCAGGGCAGCAGCGATCTGGTGCAGCAACTGCTGGCGGCGGGCCTGGTCGATGAACTGCAACTGCTGATCCACCCGTTGCTGCTCGGCCACGGCAAGCGCCTGTTCGGCGACGATGCGGCAGCGACGGCCTTCACCCTGCAGCACTCGCAGATTTCGCCCAAGGGCGTGGTCATCGCCCGTTACGTGCGTGCCGGCGAAGTGCAGACCGGTTCGTTCTGAAAGGCACGATTCCGTACAACTTTTGCCTCTCGCTCGCATCGAAACACAGGTAAGCCCCGTCCGTATCAAGGAGGTTCACCATGGCGCTACGCACCACGTTGCTGTTTTGCTGCATGACCCTGGCCCTGTTCGGCTGTGCCGGCAACGATCACCCGGCGCCGCCGCGCACCCAGCAGGTCGACCTGCAACGTTACCAGGGCACCTGGTATGAACTCGCGCGGCTGCCGATGTTCTTCCAGCGCAACTGCGTGCAGTCCGAAGCGCACTATGGCCTGCGAGAGGACGGCCGCCTCGACGTGACCAACCGCTGCCAGGAAAAGGACGGCCAGTGGAACCAGGCCAAGGGCATCGCCGAAGCCCAGCAACCGGGCAGCACCGACAAGCTCTGGGTGCGCTTCGACAACTGGTTCAGCCGCCTCGCGCCCGGTCTGACCAAGGGCGAGTACTGGGTGCTGTACCACGACCAGGACTACCGCGTAGCCTTGGTCGGCCACCCGAACCGCGAATACCTGTGGCTGCTCTCGCGCACGCCCGCGGTCACCGACCAGCTGCGCGAGCAACTGCTGACGATCGCCCGGGAGCAAGGCTATGACACCAGCAAGCTGATCTGGCGGCAGGCCGAGTAGGCAACACCTGGCGGGCCATCGACGACATGCGGCAATCCGGCTAAGGTGTGCGCCCTTACTACCTCGAAGGAACGAGCCCGTTGAGTACCACGCCGCTACCTGCACCCCGTATCCGTCCAACACCCATCCGCCCGCTGGTGCTGACGTCACTGCTGGACTGAAACAAGGAGCCAGACCATGGATTTGCTGTTCCTGGGCACCTCCGCCGGCGTGCCGACCAAGGCACGCAATGTCAGCGCCACCGCAGTGATCGAAGCCAGTGGCAGCCACTGGTACCTGGTCGACTGCGGCGAAGGCACCCAGCACCGGCTGCTGCATACGCCGCTGTCGATCCGCGACTTGCGCGCCATCTTCATCACCCACGTGCACGGCGACCATTGCTTCGGCCTGCCGGGCCTGCTGGCCAGCGCTGGCATGAGCGGGCGCACCCAGCCGCTAGACCTTGTCCTGCCCGCCGCCCTGCACGACTGGGTGCGCCAGGGGCTGGTGGCCAGCGATACCTTTTTGCCGTTCGAACTGCGCCTGCTGGCCGTGGAAGAGCTGGTGGAATGGCGCAGTGACGCCCTGCAAGTGACCAGCGTGCAGCTTTCGCACCGAGTGCCGAGCGTCGGCTTCGAGTTCACCGAGCTCAACCCCGAACCGCGCCTGGACATACCGCGCCTGGAAGCCGAAGGTATCCCCCGCGGCCCGCTGTGGGGCGAGCTGGCCAAGGGCTTGACGGTGCAGCATGGCGGGCAGCGGCTGCACGGCTGTGATTACTTGCGCCCTTCGCGCCCGCCACGGCGGGTGATCGTGTGCGGCGACAACGACAACCCCGAGCTGTTGGCCGACGTCGCCAAGGGCGCGGACGTGCTGGTGCACGAGGCCACGTTCACCCAGGCGGTGGTGGAGCGCACGGGGGTCACCTTCGGCCACAGCACCGCGGCTGCAGTGGCGCGCTTTGCCGAAGCTGCGGGCGTGCGCAACCTGGTGCTGACGCACTTCAGCGCCCGCTACCAGAACGACCCACGGCGCAGCCCGAGCATCGACAACGTGCGCGACGAAGCCCTCGCCTACTACAGCGGGCAGCTGACCCTGGCGCAGGACCTGCAGCGCTATCACATCGGGCGCGATGGCTGTCTCGAACCGGCCGGATGATTTAGCATGGCCGGTTTTCCAAAAGGACTTGGCCATGCAACGCATCGTGATTCTGGGCAACGCCGGCAGTGGCAAATCGACCCTGGCCCGGCAGATAGGCGCACGCTTGGGCGTGCCCGTGGTGCACCTCGATACGTTGTTCTGGGAGACCGGCTGGGTCGAGCCGGATGCCGAGACCTTCCGTACCCGCGTGCGCGATGCGGTGGCTGGGGAGGCTTGGGTATGCGAAGGCAATTATGCCCGCCGCACGTTCGACCTGCGTCTGCCGCGGGCCGACCTGATCATCTGGCTGGATACGCCGAGACTGACATGCCTCAAGCGGGTGATCCTGCGCAGTGTGCTGAACAAGCCCCGACCGGACCTGCCGGCAGGATGTACCGAGCGGCTGGACCGGGCGTTTCTGACCTTTTTGAAGTTCGTATGGACGTTCGACCGGGGGTATCGGCCGGGGATCGAGGCGAGCCGCCAGGCCACAGGGCCGCAGGTGCCGGTGGTGCATTTGCGAGGTGAACGGCAGATTGCGGCGTGTCTGGCGAGCCTCTCATTGCCTGTTCCGGCCTAATCGCCGGCAAGCCAGCTCCCACAGGTACTGCACATGCCTCAGGGCCAGTGCATCCTGTGGGAACTGACCCAGAGGCATACGCAGTACCTGTGGGGAATATGCAGTCCCTGTGGGAACTGGCCTTTGGGGCATATGCAGTACCTGTGGGAGCTGGCCTTTGGGGCATATGCAGTACCTGTGGGAGCTGGCTTGCCGGCGATAGGGCCGGCGCAGGCGCCTTCTATCTCCGCTCAGGCCGCCAACCGCCCACTGGCAATCGCCTCCGACGCCGCCAGCATCGCGCGCAGCAACACCGCGCAGCCCGCGGCCAGGTCCTCGGGCGTGGCGTTCTCGATCTCGTTATGGCTGATACCGTTCTCGCACGGCACGAAAATCATCCCCGCCGGCCCCAGTTCGGCCAGGAAGATCGCGTCGTGCCCCGCGCCGCTGACGATATCCATGTGCGGCAGGCCCAGCGCCTGCGCCGATTCGCGCACGGCATCGACACACCCTTGGTCGAAGTACAACGCCGGGAAATCGGCCGTGGGTACCAGTTCGTGGCTCAGGCCATGCCTGGCACAGGTCGCCTCGATCACCGCGCGCACATCAGCAATCATGGCATTCAGCTGCTCACCCTCCAGATGACGGAAATCCAGGGTCATGCGCACTTCGCCCGGGATCACGTTGCGCGAGCCCGGGTAGGCCTGCAGGCAACCCACCGTGCCACAGGCATGGGGCTGGTGGCCGAGGGCGGTGCGGTTGACTGCCTCCACCACCGCCGCCGCGCCGACCAGGGCGTCCTTGCGCAGGTGCATGGGCGTAGGGCCGGCATGGGCCTCGACACCGCGCAGGGTCAGGTCGAACCACTTCTGGCCCAGCGCGCCCAACACCACGCCGATGGTCTTGCGCTGATCTTCGAGGATCGGGCCCTGCTCGATATGCGCTTCGAAATAGGCCCCCACCGGGTGGCCTGATACGGCGCGCGGGCCGGCGTAGCCGATGGCGTTCAACGCCTCGCCAACGCTGACACCCTGGGCGTCGCGCTTGGCCAGGGTTTCCTCCAGGGTGAACTTGCTGGCGAACACCCCGGAACCCATCATGCACGGCGCAAAGCGCGAACCTTCTTCGTTGGTCCACACCACCACTTCCAGCGGTGCTTCGGTTTCGATGCCCAGGTCGTTGAGGGTGCGGAGCACCTCCAGCCCAGCCATCACCCCGAAGCAGCCGTCGAACTTGCCACCGGTGGGCTGGGTGTCGATATGGCTGCCGGTCATCACCGGGGGCAGCTTGGGGTTACGCCCCGGGCGACGGGCGAAGATGTTGCCGACAGCGTCGATGCTGACCGTGCAACCGGCGGCCTCGCTCCACTGCACGAACAGGTCGCGGGCCTGGCGGTCGAGGTCGGTCAGGGCCAGGCGGCACACGCCGCCTTTGGCTGTGGCACCGAGGCGGGCCAGGTCCATCAGGGACTGCCACAGGCGGGTGCTGTCGATGTGGTGGGCGGTGGTCTTCAGGATCTCTTTGACTGGGGTCACGGGTTTCTCCTTCAGGCTTTTTGTTGTCTGTGCCGGCCTCTTCGCGGGCATGCCCGCTCCCACAGGATCACCACAGGTCTGGAAAACCGTGCAGTACCTGTGGGAGCGAGCGAGCCCGCGAAGAAGCCAACGCGGTCTCACGGCAAGGGCTTGGCCACCCGCGCCGGGCTGCGCGCGACCACGCCGGCGAAGAGGTAATACAGCGCCCCACCCAGCAGCGAACCGGTGAACCAGCCGTAGTCGTAGAACCAGCTGAAACTGCTGTTGCCAATGGCCATCACGGTCAGCGCCACCGGCAACGCAAAGGCGGCAAAACCGGCCCAGTTCCACGCCGGGTACACGTCGTCGCGGTACAGCCCGGCCAGGTCCAGCTTCTGCCGGCGGATCAGGAAGTAGTCCACCACCATGATCCCGGCGATCGGCCCCAGCAGGCTGGAATAGCCCAGCAGCCAGTTGGAGTACACGCTCTCCAGGCTCAGGTCGGAGACGATCCAGCCCAGCTTCTTCAGCAGCTCATGGCCCATCAGCGCCAGGCCGATGAAGCCGGTCAGCCACACCGCGCGGGTGCGCCCGATCAGGCGTGGGGCGATGTTCTGGAAGTCGTTGGTCGGCGACACGATGTTCGCCGCGGTGTTGGTCGACAGCGTGGCGATCACGATCAGCGCCATGGCCAGGGCCACCCAGAACGGGCTGTGGATCTTGCCGATCAGGCTGACCGGGTCGGACACGGTCTCGCCAACCAACGACGCCGAAGCAGCGGTGAGTACCACGCCCAGCGCGGCGAACAGGAACATGGTCAGCGGCAAGCCGAAGATCTGCCCGAGGATCTGGTCCTTCTGGCTGCGGGCGTAGCGGCTGAAGTCGGGGATGTTCAGCGATAGCGTGGCCCAGAAGCCGACCATGGCGGTAAGCCCGGCGCAGAAGTAGCCGAGCATGTTCGCCCCTTCCGGGCGCTTGGGCGGCTGGGCCAGCAGTTCGGTCATCGACATGTGCGGCAAGGCCCAGAACAGCAGGCCGACGCCGACCGCCACCAGCAGCGGTGCCGAAAGCGTTTCGAGCCACTTGATCGACTCGGCGCCGCGCAGCACCACCCACAGGTTCAGGCACCAGAAGATCATGAAGCCGATCACCTCGCCGGTGCCGCCCAGGGCCTTCCAGCCGTCGAACACCGAGCCGAGGAACAGGTGGATGGCCAAGCCGCCGAACATGGTCTGGATGCCGAACCAGCCACAGGCGACCACTGCCCGGATCAGGCATGGCACGTTGGAGCCAAGGATGCCGAACGACGAACGCAGCAGCACCGGGAACGGAATGCCGTACTTGGTGCCAGGGAAGGCGTTGAGGGTGAGCGGGATCAGCACGATCAGGTTGGCCAGCAAAATCGCCAGCAGGGCCTCGCCCACGCTGAGGCCGAAGTAGGCGGTGAGCACGCCGCCGAGGGTGTAGGTGGGCACGCAGATGGACATGCCCACCCACAGGGCGGTGATATGCCATTTGTTCCAGGTGCGCTGGTGCACCTTGGTCGGGGCGATGTCGTGGTTGTAGCGCGGGCTGTCGAGGACATCGCTGCCCTCGGACAGCTCGAACAGGCCATCCTGCTCGACCACTTCCGATCTGCTCTGCTGCATGGGGGCCTTCTCCAGATGTTCTTGTAGTTGTTTGCCCATCGGGTTGATGCGATGGCCGGAGTACACACGCTTTATGTGCTTGAAAATCTCGACCAGATTTTCATCTTGTCAAGTCAGTCAAAGTTTCAAAAAGCCCCGTAGTCAGCACCGAAAAACAAATAATTTCCTTAATTTCAATGAGTTAAAAACCACAAAATTAATGGGAAAATTTTCTTGCTGAATGCCGTATCTGCATCTAGCCTCCAATCTTGTCAGGTCTGACAGGATTAACCGCCCTGTACGCCCTGCACCCAGACAATTCCAAGAACCGGCCCAGACCGGTCAGCCTGCGAGGAAAACGGCATGTCCCTGTTGATCCGTGGCGCCACCGTGGTCACCCACGAAGAGAGTTACCCCGCCGATGTCCTGTGTGCCGATGGCCTGATCCGCGCCATCGGGCAAAACCTCGAACCGCCCACCGACTGCGAGATCCTCGACGGCAGCGGCCAGTACCTGATGCCCGGCGGCATCGACCCGCATACCCACATGCAGCTGCCGTTCATGGGCACCGTGGCCAGCGAGGACTTCTTCAGCGGCACCGCCGCGGGCCTGGCCGGTGGCACCACCTCGATCATCGACTTCGTCATCCCCAACCCGCAGCAGTCGTTGCTGGAGGCCTTCCACACCTGGCGCGGCTGGGCGCAGAAAAGCGCCAGCGACTACGGCTTCCATGTCGCCATCACCTGGTGGAGCGAGCAGGTGGCCGAAGAAATGGGCGAACTGGTGGCCAAACATGGGGTGAACAGCTTCAAGCACTTCATGGCCTACAAGAATGCGATCATGGCCGCCGACGACACCCTGGTGGCCAGCTTCGAGCGCTGCCTGCAACTGGGTGCGGTGCCCACAGTGCATGCCGAGAACGGCGAACTGGTGTACCACCTGCAGAAAAAACTGCTGGCCCAGGGCCTGACCGGGCCGGAAGCCCACCCGCTGTCACGCCCGTCCCAGGTCGAGGGCGAGGCGGCCAGCCGCGCCATCCGCATTGCCGAGACCCTGGGCACGCCACTGTACCTGGTGCATGTTTCCAGCCGCGAAGCGCTGGACGAAATCGCCTATGCCAGGGGCAAGGGCCAGCCGGTGTATGGCGAAGTGCTGCCAGGCCATCTGCTGCTGGATGACAGCGTCTACCGTGACCCGGACTGGGCCACCGCCGCAGGCTACGTGATGAGTCCACCGTTCCGCCCGCGCGAACACCAGGAGGCGCTGTGGCGCGGGCTGCAGTCGGGCAACCTGCACACTACCGCCACCGACCATTGCTGCTTCTGCGCCGAGCAGAAAGCCATGGGCCGCGACGACTTCAGCCGTATCCCCAACGGTACTGCCGGCATCGAGGACCGCATGGCGGTGCTGTGGGATGCCGGGGTGAACAGCGGGCGCCTGTCGATGCATGAGTTCGTCGCGCTGACCTCCACCAACACCGCGAAAATCTTCAACCTGTTCCCGCGCAAAGGTGCCATTCGTGTTGGTGCCGACGCCGACCTGGTGCTGTGGGACCCGCAAGGCACCCGCACCATCTCGGCCAAGACTCACCACCAGCAGGTGGACTTCAACATCTTCGAAGGCCGTACCGTGCGCGGCATCCCCAGCCATACCATCAGCCAGGGCAAGGTGCTCTGGGCCGATGGCGAACTGCGTGCGGAAAAAGGCGCGGGCCGGTATGTGGAACGGCCGGCGTATCCGTCGGTGTATGAAGTGCTGGGGCGCAGAGCCGAAGTGCAGCGGCCGACGCCCGTGCAGCGTTAAGGCCATTGGGGCTGCTGCGCAGCCCATCGCCGGCAAGCCAGCTCCCACAGGAATAGTGCTGCTCTCAAGGGCATGGCTCTCCTGATGGAACCAGCTCTTACAGGGATGGCAATGCTCTCAAGGACAACACTGTACCTGTGGGAGCTGGCTTGCCGGCGATTGGGGCGCACCGCGCCCCCATTCCAAGCCCCATATAAAAAGAGAGGCTACAACCGTGATCGACGCCCTGAACCACTTGCCGCGCCCACGGGCCGGCGCCGACCAGCTGGCCGAGCGCTTCAGCGACCTGGCCCCACCCCTCACCGCCCGCCAGGCCGCCGTCGAAAGCGCACGCTGCCTGTATTGCTATGACGCCCCCTGCGTCAACGCTTGCCCCAGCGACATCGACATCCCGTCGTTCATCCATCGCATCAGCGACGAAAACCTGCAAGGCGCCGCCGAGCGCATCCTCTCGGCCAACATCCTCGGCGGCAGTTGCGCCCGCGTCTGCCCCACCGAAATCCTTTGCCAGCAAGCCTGCGTACGCAACAACGCGCAGGAATGCGCACCGGTGCTGATCGGCCAGCTGCAGCGCTATGCCCTGGACAACGCCCAGTTCACCGAGCACCCGTTCCAGCGCTCGCCGGCCACTGGCAAGCGCATCGCCGTAGTTGGGGCCGGCCCCGCCGGGCTGTCGTGCGCCCACCGCCTGGCCATGCACGGGCATGATGTGGTGGTGTTCGAGGCCAGTGACAAGGCCGGTGGCCTCAACGAGTACGGCATCGCCCGCTACAAGCTGGTGGACGACTACGCCCAGCGTGAAGTGGAATTCCTGCTCGGCATCGGCGGCATCGAGATCCGCCATGGCCAGCGCCTGGGCAGCAACCTCGGCCTGGGCGAACTGCGCGATCAGTACGACGCAGTGTTCCTCGGCCTGGGCCTGAATGCCGTGCGCCAGCTCGGCCTGCCGGATGAAGAGGCCCCCGGCCTGCTCGCCGCCACCGCATACATCCGCGAACTGCGCCAGGCCGACGACCTGAGCCAGCTGCCCCTGGCCGACCGCTGCCTGGTGATCGGCGCCGGCAACACCGCCATCGACATGGCCGTGCAGATGAGCCGCCTGGGAGCCCGTGACGTCAACCTGGTGTACCGCCGTGGCCATGCCGACATGGGTGCCACCGGCCACGAGCAGGACATCGCCAAGGCCAACCAGGTACGCCTGCACATCTGGGCCCGCCCCGATGCCGTGCTGCTGGACGACAGCGGCAAGGTGCGCGGCATGCGCTTTGCCCGCACCGAACTGGCAGACGGCCGCCTGCGCGACACCGGCGCAACCTTCGAACTGGCCGCCGATGCCATCTTCAAGGCCATCGGCCAACGCTTCGACGACGCCAGCCTCGGCGACCCGGTGGCCGCACAACTGGCTCGCGACGGCGAGCGCATCCGCGTCGACGAAAGGATGCAAACCAGCCTGCCTGGCGTATATGCCGGCGGCGACTGCACCGCCCTGGGCCAGGACCTTACCGTCCAGGCGGTGCAACACGGCAAGCTGGCCGCCGAAGCCATCCATGCCCAACTCATGCTCAACGTGGAGGCTGCGTAAATGGCCGACCTGTCCATCGAATTTGCCGGCATCAAGGCACCCAACCCCTTCTGGCTGGCCTCCGCACCGCCGACCGACAAGGCCTACAACGTGGTCCGCGCCTTCGAGGCCGGCTGGGGTGGCGTAGTGTGGAAAACCCTGGGCGAAGACCCGGCGGCAGTCAACGTGTCGTCGCGCTACTCGGCGCATTACGGCCCCAACCGCCAGGTGCAGGGCATCAACAACATCGAGCTGATCACCGACCGCTCGCTGGACATCAACCTGCGCGAAATCACCCAGGTGAAGAAGGACTGGCCCGACCGCGCGCTGATCGTGTCGCTGATGGTGCCGTGCGTGGAAGACTCGTGGAAGTTCATCCTGCCGCTGGTGGAAGCCACCGGGGCCGATGGCATCGAACTGAACTTCGGCTGCCCGCACGGCATGCCGGAGCGCGGCATGGGTGCGGCGGTCGGCCAGGTGCCGGAGTACGTGGAAATGGTCACCCGCTGGTGCAAGACGTACTGCTCGCTGCCGGTGATCGTCAAACTCACGCCGAACATCACCGACATCCGCCAGTCGGCCCGTGCCGCGCACCGTGGCGGGGCCGATGCGGTGTCGTTGATCAATACCATCAACTCGATCACCAGCGTCGACCTCGACCGCATGGTCGCCCACCCTATCGTTGGCGACCAGAGCACCCATGGCGGCTACTGCGGTTCGGCGGTAAAGCCGATTGCCCTGAACATGGTGGCGGAAATCGCCCGCGACCCGCAAACGCGCGGCTTGCCGATCTGTGGCATTGGCGGCATCGGCAGTTGGCGTGACGCAGCCGAGTTCATGGCCCTGGGCAGTGGCGCCGTGCAGGTGTGCACGGCAGCGATGCTGCACGGCTTCCGCATCGTCGAGGACATGAAGGACGGCCTGGCGCGCTGGATGGACCAGCACGGGCACCGCAACATCGAGGCGTTCCGCGGCCAGGCGGTGGGGCATACCACCGACTGGAAGTACCTGGACATGAACTACAAGTCGGTGGCGCACATCGACCAGCAAGCATGCATTGGCTGCGGGCGCTGCCACATTGCCTGCGAGGATACTTCGCACCAGGCGATTGCCAGTACGCTGAAGGCAGATGGCACGCATGCCTACAGCGTGATCGAGGAGGAATGCGTGGGCTGCAACCTGTGCCAGATCACCTGCCCGGTGGAGAACTGCATCGAGATGGTGGCTCAGGATACCGGCAAGCCGTACCTGAACTGGACGCAGGACCCGCGTAATCCCTACTGCGAGGCCAGTTGAGGCAATTGGGGCTGCCTTGCAGCCCTTCGCGGGCACGCCCGCTCCCACAGGGATCGCGCTGCTTGGGAGGACAGCGAAACACCTGTGGGAGCGGGCGTGCCCGCGAAGGGCCGCAAAGCGGCCCCAATCGCTCAGCGTACACCGACCTCAAGGCTCCAGCCCGATCCCCCGCAAGATCACGCTGGTCACCGTCTGCACGGCATTTTCAAAGGCCATGTCCGACAACGCCTCCCCGCCATTGAGCAACGTCACCTGGTAACCAAAGTCGGCATAGTGTTGGGTCGAGGCCCAGATCATGTACAAAAGCGCCGACGGCTCCACCGGCAGGATGCGCCCCTCCTCCACCCAGCGGCGGATCTTGGCTTCCTTCAACTTGGCCCAGGGCACCAGGCTTTCATCCAGGTTCACCCCCAGCACCGGCGCCCCATGCAGCATCTCTTCGGCCCAGATCTTCGAGCCCAGCGGCCGCGAGCGCGAGTGGCCCATCTTCGCCCGGATGTAACTGGTCAGCACCACGCGCGGGTCGTCGAAGTTCTCGAAGCACAGCGCGTCCTGCTTCCACACATCCAGCAGGTCCTGCAGCACCGCGCGGAACAGGTCGTCCTTGGTGCTGAAGTAATAATGCAGGTTGGAACGCGGCAACTCGGCCTGCTCGGCGATATCACCCATCGAGGTGGCGCCGTAGCCCTTCTCGGCGAACACCTTTTCCGCCGCCTGCAGGATCTTCTCGATATTGCGCCGGCGGATTTCGATCTTGTGGTTGGCCATCAGGCTTGGGCCGTCCACACCGCCAGCTCATAACCGTCTGGGTAGATGAAATTGAATTCGATGTTGTCGATCTGCCGATCAGTACCGCGAATGCCCATGTGTGCTCCGTGCCGAAGGGGTTTGCCCTAGTCTACTCCGCTTACTCCAAGCCAGCGCAATCCCTGTAGGAGCGGCCTTGTGTCGCGAAAGGGGTGCGTAGCGCCCCCGGGATTTCAGCCTCGCTGCATGAACTGCCGGGGCTGCTTTGCAGCCCGATCGAGACACAAGGCCGCTCCTACAGGGGGAGACCGCCACCTGACTTAGCTACAACTCGCCCGATCACGCACCGGGCACTGTGCGCGGTGCAGGTTCAGTGCGGTGTTGATGATGCCGATATGGCTGAACGCCTGGGGGAAGTTGCCGAGCATGCGCTGGCCCGCCGGGTCGTACTGTTCAGCCAGCAGGCCAAGGTCGTTGCACAGGCCGGTCAGGCGTTCGTACAGTGCCTGCGCTTGTGCCTGGCGGCCCAGCAATACATACACGTCGGCCAGCCAGAACGAACACACCAGGAAGGTGCCCTCCCCGGGTGTCAGGCCGTCGCTGCAGCGGTCACTGTCATAGCGCAGCAGCAGGCCGTTTTTCAGCAGGCGCTGTTCGACCTGTTCGAGCGTGCGCAAGAAGCGTGGGTCATCCGCCGGCAGGAAGCCGGTCAGGGCGATGTGCAACAAACTGGCATCCATCTCGGTCGAGCCATAGGCCTGGACGAAAAAGCGGCCGCTGGGGTCCAGGCCCTGCGCGCACACCTCACGACGAATCTCGTCAGCTACCTGGCGGTAATGCCGCCCGCGCTCGCGGCCTTCCTCGGTGGTGTCGGCCAGCCCCGCGGCACGGTCGAAGGCCATCCAGGCCATGACCTTGGAGTGCACGAACTGCTGCCGGCCGCCGCGCACTTCCCAGATGCCCTCGTCCGGCTGGCGCCAGATGCGCTCTACGTAAGGCAGGATCGAGCGGGCGATGGCGGCGCTGCGCGGGTGGCGGGGCAAGCCGCCCTTGATTGCCTGGGTCATGGCATCGGCGAGTTCGCCATAGATGTCCAGTTGCATCTGCGCTGACGCTGCATTGCCCACCCTCACCGGTTGCGAGTGCTCGTAACCGGCCAGCCACGGCAAGGTGTATTCCTGCAGGTCACGTTCGCCCGCCAGGCCATACATGATCTGCATCTGCTCGGGGTTGCCGGCCACCGAGCGCAACAGCCACTCGCGCCAGGCCTGGGCTTCGTCGAAGTAGCCGAGGTTCATGAAGGCCAGCAGGGTCATGGTCGCGTCGCGCAGCCAACAGAAGCGGTAGTCCCAGTTGCGCTCGTGGCCGATGCGCTCGGGCAGTGAGGTGGTGACGGCGGCAACGATGCCGCCGGTGGGCGCGTAGGTCATGGCCTTGAGGGTCAGCAGCGAGCGGCGCACCAAGGCGGAGTATGGGCCCACCTGTGGGCAGCGGGCGGCGAAGGCCTGCCATTGGTCGATGGTCTGCGCCAGCGCTTCATCGCTATCACAGCCGGGCTGCACCGGCAGGTGCGAGGGCTGGTGGCGCAGGCTGAACACCTGGCGTTCGCCCGCGCCAACGCGAAAGCGGGCGACGGTGTGCTGGTCACGGGCATGCGGGGGGACGGTGCTGCACAGGATCAGCCGGTCGGGGCCGGCGACGGCGCTGAGGGTCAGCGGGTCGAGCCGTTCAACCCAGGGCACGCTGCGGCCGTAGTCGAAGCGCATGACCAGGTCCATTTCGAAGTTGGTTTCGCCAGCGAGGCCCTCGACGATGCGCACCAGCGCGTTGGCCTCGCCCAGCGGCATGAAGTCGAGCACGCGGGCGCGGCCGGTGGCGGTGACCCAGGTGGTTTCCAGCACCAGGGTGTCGTCCAGGTATTGGCGGCTGCTGTGTTCGACCGGGTCGCAGGGGGCCAGGCGCCAGCGGCCGTTTTCCTCGTTGCCCAGCAGTGCGGCGAATACCGCGGGGGCGTCGAAGCGTGGCAGGCACAGCCAGTCGAGCGAGCCATCGCGGCTGACCAGGGCGGCGCTGCGGCAGTTGCCCAGCAGGGCATAGTCTTCGATGTGGGCAGGCATTGAGGCTCCTTTGTGTGGTTGCCTGTGACGGCCTCTTCGCGGGCATGCCCGCTCCCACAGGTGCACCACAGCCCGTGAAGGCGGTGCAATACCTGTGGGAGCGGGCGTGCCCGCGAAAGGGCCGGCACAGGCTTTACAAAAAACTCACCCCAACCGATGCCACTCGCGCTTGTCCCGCGCCAGCAATTCATTGCCGGCATCGGGCCCGTCCTCACCGGCCGGGTACTCATGCACCTCGCCACCCTGGGCCCAGGCATCGAGGAACGGCTGCACCGCGCGCCAGCCGTTCTCGATGTTGTCAGCCCGCTGGAACAGGGTCTGGTCACCGGTCAGGCAGTCGTAGATCAGCGTCTCGTAGCCGGTCGCCGGGGTCATCTTGAAGAAGTCCTTGTAGGCAAAGCCCAGCTCGACGTTCTCCATCACCAGCTCCGGCCCGGGGCGCTTGGCCTGCAGGTCGAACCACATGCCTTCGTTGGGCTGGATCTGGATCTTCAGGTAATTGGGCTTGGGCCGCTCCAGCTCCGACTCGCGGAACTGCGCATAAGGCGCCGGCTTGAAGCAGATGGCGATTTCGGTATCACGCACGCTCATGCGCTTGCCAGTGCGCAGGTAGAACGGCACGCCAGCCCAGCGCCAGTTGTCGATCATCACCTTCAGCGCCACATAGGTCTCGGTCTGGCTATCCGCCGCGACGTTGGCCTCGTGGCGGTAGCCGGGCAACTGCTTGCGCCCCTGCTTGCCGGCACTGTACTGGCCACGCACGGAGTTTTTCAGGGCCATCTTCGCCGACCATGGGCGGATGGCGCCGACCACCTTGGCCTTTTCGCTGCGCACGGCATCGGCGGCGAACGCGGCCGGGGGTTCCATGGCCACCATCGCCAGCAACTGGAACAGGTGGTTGGGCACCATGTCGCGCAACGCCCCGGTGCTGTCATAGAACGCACCACGGGTCTCGACGCCGACGGTTTCCGCGGCGGTGATCTGCACATGGTCGATGTAGTGGTTGTTCCAGAACGATTCGAACAAGCCGTTGGAGAACCGGCTGACCAGGATGTTCTGCACCGTCTCTTTGCCCAGGTAATGGTCGATGCGGTAGATCTGCCGCTCGCCCATCACCTTCAGCAGGCAGGCGTTGAGCGCCTCGGCGCTGGCCAGGTCGGTGCCAAAGGGCTTTTCCACCACGACCCGGCGAAAGCCGCCGGCCGATTCGTCGAGCAGCCCGGCCTGCCCCAGGCGCTGCGCCACTTCGGGGAAGAAGCGCGGCGAGGTCGCCAGGTAGAAGATGGCGTTGCCGTGGCGGGTTGTGTCGATGCGCTTGGCGAGGGCCTGGTAGGTGGCCGGGTCGAGGAAATCGCCGGTCTGGTAATCCAGGCGCTTGGCCAGGCGTGCCCAGAGCTTCTCATCCAGGCACTTGGCCGTGCCCTCGCCACCTTTGTCACGCTCGACCATGAACGCATGCAGGCGCTCGGCGAATTCCTCGGCAGTGGCCGGGTTGTGGTCGACACCGACGATACGCAAGTTACGGTCCAGCAGACCGTCACGGCTGAGGTTGTAAAGCGCCGGCATCAGCAAGCGCTTGACCAGGTCGCCATTGGCGCCGAACAGGAACAGGGTGCATGGCGGAGCGGCCGGAATGCTCTGTTTGGTCATTCGGCTTTTTTCTCGACGTGGCCACCGAAGCCCAGGCGCATGGCCGAGAGAATCTTGTCACCATAGGTGCCTTGCTGCTGGCGCGAGCGGAAGCGGGCGAACAGCGCGCTGGACAGCACCGGCACCGGCACCGCCTGCTCGACGGCGGCGTCGATGGTCCAGCGGCCCTCGCCACTGTCGGACACCGAGCCACTGAACTGCGACAGCTGCGGGTCGGCCACCAGCGCATCGGCGGTGAGGTCGAGCAGCCACGAGGTGACCACGCTGCCACGCCGCCACACTTCGGCGATTTCGGCCACGTTCAGGTCGAAACGCTGGTCTTCCGGCAGTTCGTTGCCGCCCTTGCTGCGCAGCAGGTCGAAACCTTCGGCATAGGCCTGCATCAGGCCGTATTCAATGCCGTTGTGCACCATTTTCACGTAGTGCCCGGCACCGGGTGGGCCGGCGTGGATGTAGCCGTGTTCGGCACGCTGGTGCTCGCCGCTGCGGCCATGGGTACGCGGGATGTCACCCACGCCCGGGGCCAGCGCCTTGAACAGAGGCTCCAGGCGCTCGAACACGTCCTTTTCGCCACCGATCATCATGCAGTAGCCACGGTCCAGGCCCCACACACCGCCCGAGGTGCCGACGTCCAGGTAATGCAGCCCGCGCTTGGCCAGCTCGGCGGCGCGGCGCATGTCGTCCTTGTAGAAGGTGTTGCCGCCGTCGATGATCGCATCGCCCGGCTCCAGCAGCTCGGCCAGCTGGGCGATGGTCTGCTCGGTGGGCTCGCCGGCGGGCAGCATGACCCACACCGCGCGCGGTGCTTTCAGCTTCTGCACCAGTGCGCCGAGGTCGTGCGCACCCTGGGCACCCTCGCCCTCCAGGCCAACGATGGCCTCACGGTTGCGATCGTGTACCACGGTGCGGTGGCCGGCGCGCATCAGGCGCCTTGCGATATTGCCGCCCATGCGGCCCAGCCCGATGATTCCCAGTTGCATGAGCCGATGCTCCCCTTTCGAAATAAATGACAACACAAATTAGCTTTTCAGCTTAGTCCAGCGAACCGCTCGAGGGTTCAGCGACGAACGGCGAGACCACGATAAACAAAAAAGTTCCCAAGACTTGCAAAAGAATTCAGAATGCGCCCGCGTGAAGCGTCTACGCTTTAACTTGTCACCAGCCAAAACCGCGAGGTGTGCTCATGGGTACCTTGATGCCTGCAACCCCAACCCAGACCCTCTATGTCTCCGTGCGCCGTGATGAGCTGCGTAAACTGAAGGACGAACGTGACCAGCTGCGCCAGCAGGTCGCTCAACTGAACCTGCTGCTGACACAACAGCGCGCTGAAGACAAAGCTGTCAGCCTCTGATTCTACCTTCTTCTTGTGGGGGCTGAATGGCTCCCACTCTGCTTGTCTCTCTCTGAATCCTCTTTTCCAGGCCCGGCCTCTTCGCGGGCACGCCCGCTCCCACGAAGATTGCGAAAGAATCCAACATCTGCCTTGCGCCCTACTCTGGTGCATCAGCACTTGAAAGCCACAATTTGGCGCACCATCCCTATCCCCCCTCCGCCCCTTTCCACCTCCGGTCACAAACGCCAACGTTTGCGTCTATTCCGCGGCATGACAATAGTGACCAGCGGGTCACCTTTTTATCTCTTTCTCTCCTACACTCGGGTTTCGGCCCGCCATTTGCTCAACGGAAGAGTGACGAAAAAAAGTCGAACTTTCCGGAACGCGGGCAGGTCAGGAACTAAGTAGGCCAAACGCAAAGGGACTTCCCAGCATCGGCCCACACACCCCAACCAGCGCAATCGCCTTCGGCCGGAATGCCGATCGCGCCGTGCCTGCGCGCACGACCCTGGGGCATGGAACGCACTACGCAGAATCCAGAATCAGAGAGAACCAACACGAAACATCGCCACGGGTGCCAGCACCCGGCCAAGCATAGGGACGGAGAGAAGTATGATCAGTGCCGCTGTCGAGCCTCACGTAGATTCATTCAACCCGGACAACCGCGAACCGCTCACCCCGGACTTCGCCACGACAGGCAAGGCACCCGGCGCCCAGCGCCAGCACAACCGCAACAAGCGCAAGATTTTGTTCGTGACCTCGGAAATCGCCGACCTGGTGAAAACCGGTGGCCTGGGTGACGTGTCTGCAGCCCTGCCCCGTGCCCTGGCGCACCTGCACGATGTGCGGGTGCTGATCCCCGGCTACCGCCAGGTGATGGAAAGCGACAACCCCATCCACATCGTCGGTGAACTGGGTGGCCACGCCGCCCTGCCACCGTGCAAGATCGGGCGCATGGACATGGCCGACGGCCTGGTCATCTATGTGCTGATCTGCCCCGAACTGTACCAGCGCGACGGCACCCCCTATGGCGCCAACAACGGCCGCGACTGGCCCGACAACCACATCCGCTTCGCCCGCCTGGGCCTGGCCGCCGCCGAAATCGCCGCCGGCGAAGGCAGGATCCACTGGAAGCCCGAAGTGGTGCACGCCCACGACTGGCCCGCCGGCCTGGCTCCGGCCTACATGCACTGGCGCGGGCTGAGTACGCCAACCCTGTTCACCATCCACAACCTGGCCTACCAGGGCGTGTACAGCCGCGGCTGCAGCCCGGAGCTGGCAATCCCCGAACATGCCATGCAGCAGGAAGGCATGGAGTTCTACGGCAAGCTGTCGTTCCTCAAGGCCGGCCTGGCCTACGCCAGCCACATCACCACGGTCAGCGCCACCTATGCCCGGGAAATCACCACCCCGGAATTCGGCTGCGGCCTGGACGGCTTCCTCGCCAGCAAGGCCCAGCAAGGCCTGCTCGGCGGCATTCCCAATGGCATTGACGAAAGCTGGGACTCGGCCACCGACAAGCACCTGCAGCACAACTTCAGCATCAACGACTGGGAAGGCAAGGCGCGCAATGCCCAGGAAGTGCGCGAGCTGTTCAAACTGCAGCCCTCCGAAGGCCCGCTGTTCGCCGTGGTTTCGCGCCTGGTCTACCAGAAAGGCCTGGACCTGACCCTGGGTGTGGCCGACTACATCGTCGAGCAAGGCGGGCAGATCGCGATCATCGGCCGTGGCGAGCCGGAAGAAGAGCAGGCCATGCGCGAACTGGCGCTACGCCACCCGGGCCGTATCGGCGTACGCATTGGCTTCAACGAGACCGATGCCCGGCGCATGTTCGCCGGCAGCGACTTCCTGCTGATGCCGTCACGCTACGAGCCATGCGGCCTCAGCCAGATGTACGCGCAGCGTTTCGGCTCGCTGCCGGTGGCGCGCAACACTGGCGGCCTGGCCGACACCATCGAGTGCGGCGTCACCGGCTTCCTGTTCAACGAGTCCACCGTCGAGAGCTATCGCCAGGCACTCAGCCGCGCCTTCTATGTATATGGCAAGAAGGACCTGCTGAACGCCATGCGCTGCCTGTCGATGACCCAACCGTTCAACTGGTGCCAGGCCGTGGAACCCTACGCACGCCTGTACGAAGAGTTGGTCAAGCAGGCACAGCACAGCCACTATTGAACGGGGAATCGAAGATGCACAGACATGGCGCACACCTGCTGGACGCCACGTCGGCGCGCTTCGCCCTCTGGGCCCCGGATGCGCGCAGCGTGAGCGTGGAACTAGAGCAACAGCCGGCCATCGAGCTGTTGCCCGACGATGATGGCTGGTTCACCGGCGTGGCCCCGTGCCAGGCCGGTGACCGTTACCACTACCGTATCGATGGTGCACTGCAGGTAGCCGACCCGGCCTCGCGCTACCAGCCCGATGGCGTGCAGGGGCCGAGCCAGGTAGTGGATGTGGCCAGCTATGCCTGGCAACACCCCTGGCAAGGCCGGCCCTGGCACGAAGCGGTCATCCAGGAGCTGCATGTCGGCCTGCTCGACGGCTACGCCGGGGTCGCCCGGCAACTGCCGCGCCTGGCCGAGCTGGGCATCAGCGCCGTCGAGCTGATGCCGCTGGGGCAGTTCCCTGGCGAGCGCAACTGGGGTTACGACGGCGTGCTGCCCTATGCGCCGCAAAACACCTATGGCAGCCCCGAGCAGCTGTGTGCGCTGGTCGACCAGGCACATGGCCACGGGCTGATGGTGCTGGTCGATGTGGTGTACAACCACTTCGGCCCCGACGGCAATTACCTGCACCAGTACGCCAGCCCGTTCTTCCGCGAAGACCGGCAGACCCCCTGGGGCGCAGCCATCGACTTCCGTCGCCCGCAGGTGCGCGAGTACTTCATCCAGAACGCCCTGATGTGGTTGTGCGACTACCGCTGTGACGGCCTGCGCCTGGATGCCGTGCACGCCATCGACCAGCCCGACTTCCTGGTCGAGCTGGCGCAAAGGGTACGTGCGGCGGTGGAACCCGGCCGCCACGTATGGCTGGTACTGGAGAACGAGCACAACCAGGCCTTCCTGCTGGAGCAAGGCTTCGACGCCCAGTGGAACGACGACGGCCACAATGCCCTGCATGTGCTGCTCACCGGCGAAACTGAAGGCTACTACGCCGACTACCAGCAGCGCCCCATCGACCAGCTGGCCCGCTGCCTTGCCGAAGGTTTCGTGTTCCAGGGCCAGGCCAACCGCCATGGCACGCCCCGCGGCGAGCCCAGCGCGCACTTGCCACCCAGCGCCTTCGTGCTGTTTCTGCAGAACCATGACCAGGTCGGCAACCGTGCCCTGGGCGAGCGCCTGACCCGCCTGTGCCCACCGCAGGCGCTGCGGGCGGCCACCGGGCTGTTGCTGCTGGCACCGATGATCCCTCTGCTGTTCATGGGCGATGACGATGGCAGCTGCCGGCCGTTCCTGTTCTTCACCGACTTCCATGACCAACTGGCCGACGCCGTGCGCGAAGGCCGGCGCGGCGAGTTCGCCCATTTCGCCGCCTTCGCCGACCCCGAGCAACGCCAAAGCATCCCCGACCCCAACGCCGAACAGACCTTCGAGGCCTCCCGCCCGCAAGGCAAGGAAGTGATCGCCGGCTGGCACGGCCTGTACCAGCACCTGCTCGAACTGCGCCGCCGCCATGTGATCCCGCACCTGCCCGGCAGCCGCGCGCTGGGCGCCGAAGTACACGGCGACAAGGCCCTGACCGCACGCTGGTGCCTGGGCAATGGCACCACCCTGCGCATCGACCTGAACCTGGCCGCCACCCCACAGGGGGTCGAGTTGCCCGCGCCGGCCAACCGCCTGTTCGACAGCAGCGACACCCGGCACCCCGATACCCACCTGGCCGCCTACAGCTGCGTGGTCAGCCTGCTTCCCCCTGCCCTGGAGCGCCCATGAGCGAAACCGCCCTGCACCGCCTGGCGACCCGCGTCGGGCTGAGCCGCGACTGGATCGACGCCAATGCCCGGCCCCAGCGTGTCAGCGACGAGGTACTGCGCAACATCCTTGAAGGCCTTGGCCACCCGGCCAGCGATGACGCCGCCATTGCCGCCAGCCTGCGCGCCGTGGACGCTGCCGAAGACAGTGAGCACCTGCCGCCGCTGCTGACCGCCGACCTCGGCCAGCCACTGGCACTGGCGCGCTACTTCAGCGCCGCCAGCGTCGCGCACTGCACCTTGGAGGACCACAGCGCCCTCACCCTCAGCCTTGACGACCAGGCCCGCCTGCCCGGAGCGCTGCCCATCGGCTACCACCAGGTGGAAATCGACAGCCGCCGCTTCACCGTGGCTGTGGCCCCGCCACGCTGCCACAGCCTTGAAGACCGCGTGCAGCAGCCGCCACCGCGCTGCTGGGGCCTGGCGGTGCAGCTGTACAGCTTGCGCCGCCCCGGCGATGGCGGCTATGGCGACTGCCTGGCCCTGGAACAACTGGCTCGCGCGGCCGCCGAGCGCGGTGCCGATGCCTTGGCCATCAGCCCGATCCACGCCCTGTCGGCCATCGACCAGACGCACTACAGCCCCTACTCGCCCTCCAGCCGCCTGTTGCTCAACACCCTTTACGCCAGCCCTGCCGCGCTGCTGGGCGAGCGGGAGGTGCGCGTGGCCATCGAAACCTGCGGCCTGGAGCAACAGCTGGAAGACCTGGAGCAAGGCCCGCTGGTTGACTGGCCGCGTGCCGCCAGCGCCCGCCTGCGCCTGCTCGAAGCCCTGTACCAGGGCTTCAGCCAGGGCGACCACCCGCTGCGCAAGGATTTCGACAGTTTCCGCGAAGCCGGTGGCCAGGCCCTGGAGCACCATTGCCGCTTCGAGGTGCTGCAGGCCCAGGCCGTGGAGCATGGCCTGGGCGCCGACTGGCGCCACTGGCCCAAGGCCTGGCACGACCCGTACCACCCGGAAGTGGAGGCCTTCGCCAACGCCTACCCGGCCAAGATCGAGTTCCATGCCTTTTGCCAATGGCTGACCGAACGGGGCCTGCAACGCGCCCAGGAAGCAGCGCGCGGCAACGGCATGGCGGTGGGCCTGATCGCTGACCTGGCGGTGGGCGCCGACGGTGCCGGCAGCCAGGCCTGGAGCCGCCAGGACGAGCTGCTGGCAGGCCTGAAGGTAGGCGCACCGCCCGACATCCTCAACCGTGCCGGCCAGGACTGGGGCATCTGCGCCTTCTCGCCCGAAGGCCTCAAACGCAACGGCTACCGCGCCTTCATCGAAATGCTGCGGGCCAACCTCGCCCACGCCGGCGGCCTGCGCATCGACCATGTCATGGGCCTGCGCCGGCTGTGGCTGATCCCGCAGGGGGCCAAGCCCAGCGAAGGCGCCTACCTCAACTACCCGCTGGACGACCTGCTGCGCCTGCTGGCGCTGGAGTCGGTGCGCCACCAGGCAATCATCCTCGGCGAAGACCTGGGCACCGTGCCGGAGGGCCTGCGCGAGCAACTGGCGGCCAAGGCCGTGCTGGGCATGCGCGTGCTGCCCTTCGAGCAGACCCAGCCCGGCCATTTCAAGCCGATTCTCGACTGGCCGGACAACGCCCTGGCCACCACCGGCACCCACGACCTGGCGCCGCTGGCCGGCTGGCTGGAAAACCGCGACATCGACTGGAGCCACCGCCTGCAACTGATCGATGCTGCCACCGAACTGCACTGGCGCCACGAGCGGCAGAAGGAGCACGACGGCCTGCGCCGCACCCTGGAGGCCAACTACGGCACGCTACCGGACAACGATGCGCTGATCGACGCCGCCATTCGCTACGTTGGCCACACCCGCGCACCGCTGGTGCTGGTGCCGCTGGAAGACCTGCTGGGTTGCGACGAGCAACCCAATCTGCCGGGCACCACCGCCGGCCACCCCAACTGGCGCCGACGCTTCGCCCGGCCGGTACGTGAACTGCTCGACGACGAAGACGCCGCACGGCGCCTGGAACTGCTGGCCCAGGCCCGCGAACAAGCCTGGGAGCGTGACCGATGAAAGCGCTGACCGCGACCCTGCGCCTGCAGTTTCACAGTGATTTCACCCTCGATCACGCCGTGCCGCTGGTGCCGTACTTCGCCCAGTTGGGTATCAGCCACCTGTATGCCTCGCCCATCCTCAAGGCCCGCGCCGGTTCGCGCCACGGCTACGACGTGGTAGACCCGACCTGCGTCAACCCCGAGCTGGGCGGCGAAGCGGCGCTGCAACGGCTGGTCGCCGCCCTGCGCCAGCACGGCATGGGGCTGATCCTCGACACGGTGTCCAACCACATGGCCGTGGGCGGTGCCGACAACCCCTGGTGGCAGAGCCTGCTGGCCTGGGGCCGGCGCAGCCCCTATGCAGAATTCTTCGACATCCAGTGGCATTCCAGCGACCCACTGCTGGCCGGCCAGCTGCTGTTGCCGTTCCTCGCCAGCGACTATGGCGTGGCGCTGAAAAATGGCGAGATACCGCTTGAGTTCGACAAGCACCATGGGCTGCTGCAAATCGCCCATTACCAACACCGCTTCCCGATCTGCCCGGTCGACTATGGCTGGATTCTTGCCCTCAGCCCGGAGCCGGCGCTCAAGGCCCTGGCCGAACGCTTCACCGCGTTGAACGCATCGGCCACGCCGCTGGCCGACGCCCTGCCCCTGCAAGCCGAACTGGCGCGCCTGGCAGGCGAAGGCGCCGACCTCGAATCGGCCCTGGTGGCGTTCGACAGCCGTAGCGAGAATGGCTTCAAGCGCCTGCACCTGCTGCTGGAGCGCCAGACCTACCGTCTGGCCAGCTGGCGTACCGCCGCCGACGACATCAACTGGCGGCGCTTCTTCGACATCAACGAGCTGGGCGGCCTGCGGGTGGAACGCGCGGTGGTGTTCGAGGCCACCCACGCCAAGCTGTTCGAACTGATCGAGCGCGGCCTGGTGGACGGCCTGCGCATCGACCATATCGACGGCCTGGCCGACCCGCGCGGTTACTGCCGCAAGCTGCGCCGGCGGGTCGATGGCCTGCTGGCACGGCGGCCGTTGAACGCCGCCCTGGAGCATTTCCCGATCTATGTGGAGAAGATCCTCGGCGCCAACGAGCACCTGCACCGCGACTGGCTTACCGACGGCACTACCGGCTATGAATTCATGAACCAGGTTTCGCTGCTGCAGCACGACCCGGCGGGCGAAGCAGCGCTGACCGAGCTGTGGGCCAGTGTGAGCGAACGCCCCGACTTCCCCGAAGAAGTGCGCCAGGCCCGCCACCTTGTGCTCAATGCCAGCCTGGCCGGCGACTGTGAGTCGGTGGCCCAGGCGCTGTTGCAGGTGGCGCGCAACGACCTGATGACCCGCGACCTGACCCTGGGCGCGATCCGCCGTGCCTTGCAGGCACTGGTGGCGCATTACCCGGTGTACCGCACCTACTTCAGTGCCTGCGGGCGCCCGGCAGAAGACGAAGGGTTTTTCCAGCAGGCCCTGGCCAATGCCCGGCAGGACCTGGGCGAAGCCGACTGGCCGCTACTCGAGCACCTGCAACAATGGCTGGGCGGGCAAGCCTGGCGCCGCCTGCCAGCAGGCCGGGCACGCAAGCAGCTGCGCCACGCCTGCGTGCGCTTCCAGCAACTGACCGCGCCCAGTGCCGCCAAGGCCGTGGAAGACACCGCGTTCTACCGCAGCGCGCGGCTGCTGTCGCGCAACGATGTGGGCTTCGACGCCGAGCGTTTCAGCGCCCCGCTCGAGCACTTCCACAACGAGGCCCAGCGGCGCCTGCGTGACTTCCCCGACAACCTGCTGGCCAGCGCCACCCATGACCACAAGCGCGGCGAAGACACCCGTGCGCGCCTGGCCGTGCTCAGCGAGCGCGGCCCGTGGCTGGCCAGCCGCATGGAACACTGGCGCGAACTGGCCACGCCGTTGCGCACGCAACTGGATGACGGCCCGGCGCCCAGCCCCGGCGACGAGCTGATGCTGTTGCAGACCTTGCTGGGCAGTTGGCCTCTGGACCTCGACCTGCACGATGACAACGCCCTTGGCCAGTACGCCGAACGCATCAGCAAGTGGCAGCAGAAGGCTTTGCGCGAGGCCAAGCTGCGCAGCAGCTGGAGCGCGCCGAACGAAGCATACGAAAACGCCTGCGCCCGCTACATCGATGGGCTATTGCTGGACGGCGAGAACCAGCAGCTGCGCAAATCGCTGGCCGATGCCGCCCATCTGCTGGCCTGCCCCGGTGCCCTCAACGGCCTGGTCCAGGCCCTGCTGCGCATGACCACGCCGGGCGTGCCGGACCTGTACCAAGGCAACGAATACTGGGATTTCAGCCTGGTCGACCCGGATAACCGTCGCGCCGTGGACTACGCCTGCCGGCGTCGCACCCTGGACGATGCAACGCCGGTAGCCGAGCTGCTGGAACACTGGCGCGACGGCCGCCTCAAGCAGGCGCTGATCGCCCGGGTGCTGGACTGCCGCCAGGCCCACGCCGAGCTGTTCCGCCGTGGCGCCTACCTGCCGCTGACCGTGCATGGCCGGCATGCCGACAAGGTGGTGGCGTTCGCCCGCCTTGGCGAAGGCGAACGGGCCGTCATCATCGCGCCACGCCTGGCCAGTACCCTGCTGGCAGGTGCACCGATACCCCTGATCCCGGCACAGAACTGGGACGACACCCGGGTAAGCCTGCCGTTTGCCTTGTCGCCTGCCAACTCGACGGGACTTTTCCCCAGTGCTGCTGTCAGCTCTTGCAGGGAGCTGTTGTTGAGCGCCGTGCTGGCGGAGTTTCCGGTCAACCTGCTGATACAACAATCTTGAGCATCAGGAGCGTCATGATGAGTGTTGATGAAAAACGTATCCGCGAATTTGCCTACCAGATCTGGGAATCCGAGGGTAAGCCCGCCGGCCAGGAGGACCGCCATTGGGACATGGCGCGCAAGCTGGCCGAAGCCGAGGCGCTGGCACCCAAGGCGGCGCCGCGCAAGCGGGCGCCGGCCAAGCCCAAGGTAGCGGCTGAACCGAAGGCGCCTGCCGAGCCCAAAGTGGCTGCCCTGCCGGGGGTTAAACCGGCTATGGCGAAAAAGACCCGGGCGGTGAAAAAGCCTTCTGCCGGTTAAGCCTGTCCTGGCCCTATCGCCGGCAAGCCAGCTCCCACAAGTACAGCGCCGGTTTTGAGACCTGTGGAGACCTTGTGGAAGCTGGCTTGCCGGCAGTAGGGCCAGGACAGGACTACACAACCCCCCCTTCACCACGGCCACTAGAGGACCGCCATGAGCCCCCGCACCCCGAAGAAAACCCGCTCGGTCGCCCCGTCGCGTATCCGCGAAGGCCTGCCCTTCCCCCTCGGCGCCACCTGGGATGGCCTTGGGGTCAACTTTGCCCTGTTCTCGGCCAACGCCACCAAGGTCGAGCTGTGCCTGTTCGACTCCACCGGCGAGCACGAAATCGAACGCATCGAGCTACCCGAATACACCGACGAGATCTACCACGGCTACCTGCCCGACGCGCACCCAGGGCTGGTCTACGGCTACCGCGTGCACGGCCCGTACGAGCCGGAGAACGGCCACCGCTTCAACCCCAACAAACTGCTGATCGACCCGTATGCCAAGCAACTGGTCGGCAGCCTGCAATGGTCCGAAGCACTGTTCGGCTACACCATCGGCCACCCCGACGGCGACCTGTCGTTCGACGAGCGCGACAGCGCGCCGTTCGTGCCCAAGTGCAAGGTGATCGACCCTGCCTTCACCTGGGGCCGCGACCAGCGCGTGCTGATCCCCTGGGAGCGCACGATCATCTACGAGGCCCACACCCGTGGCATCAGCATGCGCCACCCGGCGGTACCGGAAGAACTGCGCGGCACCTTCGCCGGCCTGGCCAATGACGAGTTGCTCAAACACATCAAGGAGCTGGGCGTTTCCAGCATCGAGCTGCTGCCGATTCACGCCTTCGTCAACGACCAGCACCTGCTGGACAAGGGCCTGAACAACTACTGGGGCTACAACAGCATCGCCTTCTTCGCCCCACACCCGCGCTACCTGGCCAGCGGCAAGATCGCCGAATTCAAGGAAATGGTCGCGCACCTGCACGACGCCGGGCTGGAGGTGATCCTCGACGTGGTCTACAACCACACCGCCGAAGGCAACGAGCGCGGCCCGACGCTGTCGATGCGCGGTATCGACAACGCCTCCTACTATCGCCTGATGCCGGACGACAAGCGTTACTACATCAACGATTCCGGCACCGGCAACACCCTGGACCTGAGCCACCCCTGCGTGCTGCAGCTGGTCACCGACTCGCTGCGCTACTGGGCCGGCGAAATGCACGTGGACGGCTTCCGCTTCGACCTGGCGACCATCCTTGGCCGCTACCACGACGGCTACAGCGAACGCCACGGTTTCCTCGTCGCCTGCCGCCAGGACCCGATGCTGAGCCAGGTGAAGCTGATTGCCGAGCCCTGGGACTGCGGCCCGGGCGGCTACCAGGTGGGCAACTTCGCCCCGGGCTGGGCAGAGTGGAACGACCGCTTCCGCGACACCGTGCGCGCCTTCTGGAAAGGCGACGAAGGCCAACTGGCCGACTTTGCCTCCCGCATGACCGCCTCGGGGGACATGTTCAACAACCGTGGCCGGCGCCCCTATGCCTCGGTCAACTTCGTCACCGCCCACGACGGTTTCACCTTGCGCGACCTGGTGTCGTACAACCACAAGCACAACGAAGACAACGACGAGAACAACCAGGACGGCACCGATAACAACCTGTCGTGGAACTGCGGTGTCGAGGGGCCAACCGACGACCCGGCCGTGAATGCCCTGCGCATGCGCCAGATGCGCAACTATTTCGCAACCCTGCTGCTGGCCCAGGGCACGCCGATGATCGTCGCTGGTGACGAGTTCAGCCGCACCCAGCACGGCAACAACAATGCCTATTGCCAGGACAGCGAGATCGGCTGGGTGAACTGGGACCTGGACCAAGAGGGCAAAGAGCTGCTGGCTTTCGTCAAGCGCCTGACCCGCCTGCGCCTGGCCTACCCGGTACTGCGCCGCTCGCGCTTCCTGGTTGGCGACTACAATGAGGCGATCGGCGTCAAGGATGTGACCTGGCTGGCACCGGATGGCAACGAGATGAGCGTGGAGCAATGGGAAGACCCGCACGGGCGTTGCCTGGGCATGCTGATCGATGGCCGTGCCCAGGTCAGCGGCATTGCCAGGCCAGGCGCCGAGGCCACCGTGTTGCTGATCGTCAATGCCCACCACGACATCGTACCGTTCGAGTTGCCGACCGTGCCCGAGGGGGATTACTGGAGCTGCCTGGTCGATACCGACCGGCCAGAGCTGCGCAAGGGGCAGCATCTGCAGTTCGACAGCACCTTTGAGGTGAAGGGGCGATCGTTGCTGCTGATGGTGTTGCAGCGTGATGAGGAGTGAACCCCGGGGGACCATCGTCGGTCCCATTGTGTATCGGTTGCCTGTACTGGCCTCATCGCCGGCAAGCCAGCTCCCACAGGTAATCCGCTGGCCGACGGGCCTGTGCGTTACCTGTGGGAGCCGGCTTGCCGGCGATAGGGCCGGGACATACAACACCCATGCACCCGCCATTGAGGAGTAACCGTGAACCCCGAAGCCGGCAGTAAAGGTTTCGCCAGTGTCAACCAGGCCCCGGCCGTGAAGCGGCTGCAGGTACTGACGGTGAATACCCACAAGGGCTTCACCGCCTTCAACCGGCGCTTCATCCTGCCGGAACTGCGCGAGGCGGTGCGCAGCACCCAGGCCGACATCGTCTTCCTCCAGGAAGTGCTCGGCAGCCACGACCGCCACGCCGCGCGCTACCCCGGCTGGCCGCAGACTTCTCAGTACGAGTTCCTCGCCGACAGCATGTGGAGCGACTTCGCCTACGGCCGCAACGCGGTCTACCCCGACGGCCATCACGGCAATGCGCTGCTGTCCAAATACCCGATCATCGAACATCGCAACCTCGACGTGTCGATCACCGGCCCCGAACGACGTGGCCTGCTGCACTGCATCCTCGACGTGCCCGGCCAACACCAGGTGCATGCCATCTGCGTGCACCTGTCGTTACTGGAAAGCCATCGCCAGAAACAACTGCAACTGCTGCGCAAGCTGCTCGAGTCCTTGCCCGCCGAGGCCCCGGTGATCATCGCCGGCGATTTCAACGACTGGAAATCCCACGGCAACCGCACCCTGGGCCTGCAGCGTGACCTGCACGAGGCCTTCGAGCGCCACCATGGGCACCTGGCCCGCACCTATCCTGCGCGGCTGCCGCTGTTGCGCCTGGACCGTGTCTACCTGCGCAACGCCGAAAGCCATGGGCCGCGGATTCTGGGGCACAAACCTTGGTCGCACCTGTCGGACCACCTGCCGTTGTCGGTCGAAGTCAGGCTTAGCAATCATTCTTCATAGCCACGCCACGACAAATAGCGAACCCCGCTATACCTCGCAGATTTATCAAAAGATTCAACACGTTGAACAAAACCACGGATCCTGAACACTTCCTTCACACTTTCTTGACGCAAGCGGCGGCCTCTCCTTAGCTGAACATATCAAGCAGTAAAGATCTCGCGCCGGGCCTCTAGCTCGCGCCTTCGTGCGCGCTGGCGAAAGCCTGGCGTGCTGGTTTGGGTCGCCCACTGTTTTTGCCGTACAGCTCGTGACAACAGGCCAGGTCCTAGGGCTGTAACACAAAAACAAAGGAGATCCGCCATGAAAAGCACCTCGAACCTCTTGCGCTTCGACAGCATTTTCTACGCGGTTTCCACGTCGCTGCTTCTGGCAACCCCGGTGGAAACTATCGCGTATGAACTGCAGGACGACCCGGCCTCGCCCGGTTTCCTGCACCAACCGGCAGTACCACAGCTGTCGCTCGACCCGGTCAGCGCCAGTGGCTTGAGTATCGGTACCTTGAATGCGTTCTCGCAGAAGATGAGCGAACGCCATGGGCAGGCTGCACCGGACCTGGTCGCCAGCCAGTGGGCGCAGTTCTTCCCCACCACCGCGCGCGGTGGCGCGCAGCCCCCGGAACAGCTGGAGGCACCCAGCCAGCAACTGACGATCGGCCCGGACCTGTTCGTGCGTGAAACTGCAGCGGGCAATGTGCACCGCGCGGGGATCTTCGTGGGGCAAAACAACCTGCAGACCAGCTTCAACGGCATGCGCCGGCTGTTGGGCGACAAGCAACGCAACGCCGTGAACCTCAGCGGTGAAAGCCTGGGGGTTTACTGGAGCATGACCCATGAACAGGGCTGGCACCTGGATGCCGTGGCCATGGGTTCGCGCATCGACGTCAATGGCCGTGGCGAGAACGGCCAGCGACTGGATGACAGCGGCCACGCGATGACCTTCTCGCTGGAAGGCGGCATCCCCATCGGCCTGGGTGGCGGCTGGGTGATCGAGCCGCAGGCGCAGTTGATCAACCAGCAGTTCTTCCCCGGCAGCCGGGCGCAGGAAGAGACCTTGCAGGCCTTCGACAGCCAGCCGAGCTGGAGCGGCCGGGTCGGCGCCAGGCTGTCCGGGCGTTATGAAGTACGCGGCATGCCGATCGAACCCTATGTGCGGACCAACGTGTGGTATGACTTCAGCAATGCCGATGAGGTGAAACTGGACCAGGTCGACAAGATCTCCAGCTCGCGCTACTCGACCACGGTGGAACTGGGGTTGGGGCTGGTGGCGCGGGTGACGCCTTCGGTGGCGCTGTTTGTCAGTGCCGACTACAGCAGTGATGTGGACGACAATGATCTGAACGGGTTGATTGGCAGCCTAGGGGTGCGGATGCGGTGGTAGGCGGCGCGGTCGAACGCAGCAGTTTGCCCACTCGGAAGATGACTACCTGATATTTCTGCCAGTTGTGTCGTTTTTGCTGCAACCCCAGGATTCGGATAAAGGCTCGCGCAGACCGCTCAAACAGTAGCGGGCCATTTCGATGACAGGGGAACAGTATGTCCAGCACATCGGCCTTGGTAGGTACTCGGCGATACAGATCCCAAGGAGTATCTTTACTCGCTGCAGGCATGGCATTGCTGTGCCTGCAGCCGCTTTCCGCCAGCGATGTTTACGCCGAAGCGGCGCCGAGGAGCGAGCCCTTCATCAAGAACAAATACCTGGTAGATGAGGGCAACCCAGCCAGCTGCCTGCGCGCGAAACGTGAAGGTAATGAACTTGAAATGGGCAATTGCACGATCAACGACTCGTTCGCCAGCTGGTCTGCGCGCGAGCAGGACGGACGTATTCTGCTGGTGAACGGTCACAAGGCATCCGACGGGACCGAGCGGTGCCTGATCAACGTGGGTTGGCAAGCGCGAACAGGGGCCTGCGATACCTCCAGGGATGAATCACTCTGGATCCTCAGAGACGGCTCTTCAGGCCATGTACGCCTGCAAAACAGCTACCCCACCGAGGAGCGTTGCCTGGACTATCAGGGCAGCAAGGTCGTGCTAGCAATCTGCGCCCCGACAGCGGCGCGGACGGCCCTGTGGTCACCGGCGGTATTACCGCGCAATCCTTCTTACACCCAGACAATGCCCGAAAGGTATCCACAACCCCGCAACTTTACTGTTTCGGCACTGCCGACGGACACCTCCGAGCGTAACCGTCTGAAACAGAACATGCTCTGGGCTGACTGGCAGCCCACAGGGTTCTACGTTACCCCCTTCACTGACCTGACCATCAATGTAAGCGGGTCGACAGCAAGCGCGAAAACAGAGTTGATGGTCGGTACCACATCACTGGTCCATCCGTGGAAGACCGAGCAAAATGAGCCCATACCGTCGCGCTATACGTTGAAAGAAGGGGCCAATGACCTGTTTTCGGTGCGCGGCGGGTTGATTTGGGTGCGCCACGTTACCGATTCGATCGACCAGAAGGCTCCAGACATCCAGGTCAGGCTTGGCGCGGCAGCGCAACCGATACCCTATTTCATCGCCAACTCGACCCAGCAAGCTGACTGGCAGTTCATGCTTGCCAACTCGGCCATCCCCTATGCCTTGCTGTCGAGCCAGCACGTTCTGGTCGTGGGTTCGCTGCAAAGTGCCAGGCAGGCCAACCCGGACGGGCAAGTGCTGCTGGATATCTATGAGCAAGGTATCAGAAAAGGCCAGGATGCTATCTCTGGGCTGGATAGCGTGCATCCTCGCAACAGACCCAGCCCACTAAGACCCATGGTCGTTGAATCGCGTTCGGGGATCAATCCTTCCGCCAGCGACTATCGGGCCATGCTGCCCTTTCCCGACTCGGGAATGTTCACCCCGGCGACTGTCAGAAGCAGTTGGGGAATTTGGCATGAACTAGGCCACCAACGCCAATCACCGATCTGGACATGGAGTGGGTCCAGCCTCGGCGAGGTCACGGTCAACGTGTATACCCTGGCTACTTTGCGCAACAATGGCTGGACGTCGCCTGAACAACCGGGCCCTGGCCATTGGGACAAGGCGCTTGTGCACCTGGCGGCGCCTGATGCAGACCGCGATTTCGATAACCGCAGCAAGACTGAAAACGCAGTCATGCTCGTCATGTTCGAGCAACTGCGCAATATCGACGGCCTGGGCGACCAGTTCTACCACCGGCTCGAACAGAGCGTCCGTGCGCAAGCCGACCCCGGAACCGAAGCTGGCCGGAAGAAACTGTTCCAGGTCGAAGCGAGCAAAGCGTCAGGGTACGACCTGACGGACTATTTCAAGAGGTGGGGCCTGCGCCCGGACGCCGACACTCTTGCAGCCATTGCTGCGCTCAACCTGCCAAAGCCCGGCAGGGATCTCACCACCATACCTGTCTTTGGCGGCAACAATGACGACAAGCTCCTGGACCTCTGGGGTTTCTGGCTACCTTCGCGCGACCTGCTCGTCGATGGCCACGCCAGCCCGCAAGGGAAACATATTCAGGTTCTGGACCGGCCCGGAAACCTCCCCTTGATTGCCACGGTCGACCAGCACCTGCAGTTCGTCAACGACCATTTGACAGCTGACTATCTGGAGGACGGCGAGCATCTGCTCAAGGCCCGGATCGAAGGCAAGCCCGATACCCTCAAGACGTTCCAGGTGGTCGAATACCCAACGGTGACGGAGCTTGTCGCGCAGCGGCAAGCGAACGGCAAGATCCGTCTGAGCGGGCAGGCTACCCCGCCAGGCGCCAAGATCGAGGTGTTCGCCGCCGGTGGTTCGTGGCCAGGAGTCGCGCATGTCGGTGGTGATGGCAAGTTCGAGAATGATCACCTTGAAGACCACCACATGTCCGATGGACGAGAAACCTTCGAGGCGCGGATGGAATACAAAGGACGGTCGTTCAAGGAACGATTCACAACCAAACTGCGTGAGTGAACCCCAGCGCCATCGCACCCGGCAGGAGGCTGTTGCTCCTGCCGGGCGACGCCACAACCTCAGGCCGGTTTCAACACCAGCACACCCAGCGGCGGCAGGTTCAGGGCCAGTGACTGCGGCTGCCCATGGCTGGCTATCTGGTCACTCTCCACCACCCCCAGGTTGCCGACATTGGACCCCGCATACAGCTCTGCGTCACTGTTCAACAGCTCCTGCCAGCGCTCGCCAAACGGCACGCCAATGCGATACCCCTCGCGCGGCACCGGGGTGAAGTTGGCCACCACCAGCACCGGCTCGCCACTGCTGCTCCAGCGCAGCCAGGCATACACGCTGTTCTGCGCATCGTCACCTATCAGCCACTGGAACCCCTGTGGCTGGCAATCCTGCTCGTGCAACGCCGGCACCTCGCGGTACAGGCGGTTGAGGTCGCCGACCAGGCGCTGTACGCCCTGGTGCTCAGGGTACTGCAGCAGGTACCAGTCCAGCTCGCCATCGTGGTCCCACTCGCGCCACTGGCCGAACTCGCAACCCATGAACAGCAGCTTCTTGCCCGGATGCGCCCACATGAAGGTGAGGTAGGCACGCAGGTTGGCGAACTTCTGCCAGCGGTCGCCGGGCATCTTGTCGATCAGCGAATGCTTGCCGTGCACCACTTCGTCGTGGGAGATGGGCAGAATGAAGTGCTCGGAATAGGCATAGATCAACCCGAAGCTCATCTCGTTGTGATGGTAAGTGCGGTGCACCGGGTCGTTCTGGATGTAATGCAAGGTGTCGTGCATCCAGCCCATGTTCCATTTGTAGGCAAAGCCCAGGCCGCCCTGCTGGGTCGGCTGGCTGACGCCGGGCCAGGCGGTGGACTCCTCGGCGATGATCAGCGCGCCCGGGGCCTCGTGGGCCGCCACGCCGTTGAGGTGGCGGATGAAGTCGATGGCTTCCAGGTTCTCGCGCCCGCCGTGGCGGTTGGGCACCCATTCGCCGGCCTTGCGCGAATAGTCGCGGTACAGCATCGAGGCCACTGCATCGACACGCAGGCCATCGATGTGGAAGTGCTTCAGCCAGTGCAGCGCCGAGGCCATCATGAAGCCGCGCACTTCGTTGCGGCCAAGGTTGTAGATCAGCGTGTTCCAGTCCTGGTGGTAGCCCTCCAGGGGGTTGTCGTATTCGTATAGGGCGGTGCCGTCGAAACGCGCCAGGCCGTGTTCGTCGGTGGGAAAATGCGCCGGCACCCAGTCGAGCAGCACGCCAATGCCGCCCTGGTGGCAGGCGTCAACGAAGGCGGCGAAGTCCTCGGCGCTGCCGTAGCGCGAGGTGGGCGCGAACAGCGACAGTGGCTGGTAGCCCCAGGAGCCGCCGAACGGGTGCTCCATGATCGGCAGCAGTTCGATATGGGTGAAGCCCAGCTCCTGAACGTACGGTACCAGGCGCTCGGCCAGCTCGCGCCAGTTGTAATAGCGCCCCACCTCGCCCGCCTCGTCCAGCTCGCAGCGCCACGACCCCGGGTGCAGCTCGTAGATCGACAGCGGCGCGCTGTAGGCATGGTGCTGCGCGCGTTGCACCATCCAGTCGTGGTCCTGCCAGTCGTGGCTGAGCGCCCCCGCTACCTTGGAGGCGGTGCTCGGCGGCAGTTCGGTGGCACGCGCCAACGGGTCGGCCTTCAGAGGCAGTATGCCGTCCTTGCCCAGCACCTCGAACTTGTAGGTTTCGCCCACGCCCAGGCGCGGCACGAACAGCTCCCACACCCCGGCGCTGTGGCGCAGGCGCATGGGGTGGCGGCGGCCATCCCAGTTGTTGAAGTCACCCACCACCGACACCCGCCGCGCGTTCGGCGCCCACACCGAGAAACACACGCCGTCGACCCCATCGACCTGGATAGGCTGGGCGCCGAAGCGCCCGGACAGGTCGCGGTGGTTGCCTTCGGCGAACAGGTACAAGTCCATGTCGCCCAGTTGTGGGCCGAAGCTGTAGGGGTCTTCGGTAATCTGCTCGCCACCGGCCCAGCCGATCTGCAGCAGGTACGGGTGTGCCTCATCGAGGTGCGCGGTGAACAGCCCCGGTAGGCTGCCCTGCTCCATTTCGGCGAGGATGCGCCCGTCATGCCGGGCCAGGATGCGCACATTCAGGGCAGTGGGCAGGAAGGCGCGGACCACCTGCCCGCCCGCGCCATCGCCATGGGGGCCGAGTACCGCAAATGGATCGGCGTGCTCGGCGCGGGCCAGGGCGTCGAGGTCCCGTTGCCGAAGGCCGCCGTTTTCACGCGTGGTTGCATTCATCTATGACTCTCCCCAGGTACTGATCAGTCCATGCAGGCCATGCAAAGGCACGGCCAGCCAGCTCGGACGGTTCTCGGCTTCGTATGTGATTTCGTAGGCAGCTTTTTCCAGGCAGAACAGCTCCAGTGCGGCGCGCTCGCCCTCGGCCTGTTGCCAGGCGTGAGGCATGGCCGCGGTGGCCAGGCCATAGGCTTCGACAAAGGCATGCCGCGATTGGTGCAGGTACTGCCTGGCAACCCGTTGCCGGGCTAGGCGCGCCGGGTCGGAAAGGTCGACCGCAGACGCGCTGCGCAAGATCATGGCAGCAGCATAGTCGAAGGATCGCAGCACGCCGCTGACATCCTTGTACGGGCTGTGTTTTGCCCGACGCTCTTGCAGCGGCCGGGCCGGTTCACCTTCGAAATCGATGAGGTAGGCGTCGCCCTGCACCACCAGCACCTGGCCCAGGTGCAGGTCGCCGTGCACGCGCATCAGCAGGCCGCCCTGGGCCTGGCGGGTCAGGTTGGCGATGTGCTGGGCCAGGCCGTCGCGCTGTTGCTGCAAGTCGTCGACCAGCGCCTGGCTTTCGCTGTCGAGGCTGTCGCGGTGCTGGGCCAGCAGGTCGAGGGCATGGGTGAGTTCGGCGCTGATCTGCGCACTCCAGCGTTCGCTGTCGTCGGCATCGCTTGGGCGCGGCTGAAAGGCCTCGTCATTGGTCGGTGCGGCCAGCAGCAGGTGCATCTCGCCCAGGCGCTGGCCGAGCAAGGCAGCAAAGCCGGTGAGTTCGGCCAGTGCATCGGTGTGCGCATCGGCGTCGAGGCTGGAAGGCTCCATCTGGTCGCGGATGGCCCGTTCCAGGGTGTTCTGGGTCCAGGCCCAGGCGTCACCCTGGTTGCTCAGGTAGCCCTGGGCGATCATCAGCAGGTGTGGCGCGCCCTGCTCATCCACCCGGCTAACCCAGGCCAGCAACGGCGAAATATTGGCAAAGCCTGCGGCGGTCAGGTAGGCACTCATTTCCAGCTCGGGGTGCACACCCGGGTTGACCCGGCGAATCAGCTTGAGCACCACCTGGTCGCCGATCACCACCGAGCTGTTGGACTGCTCGGCGCTGAGGTAGCGCACGCTGCTTTCGTCGTTCAACGCCAGGCCCGCCAACTGCTGCGTGCTTTCGAAGCGCAGCTCGCCCTCGCCGTTGCCACAAGGCAGATGCATGCCGCCCTCACAGGCACGCAGCACCGCGCGGATGAATGGCTCGAGGACGAAGGCATCGGTAATCAGCCCAACCTGATGGGCACGGCGCACCCGTGACAGGGCCAGCTGTTGTGGCAGCGCGCTGTTGATCTGCTCTTCGGGCAGCAGGCCGAACGGCAGTTGGTAGCGGTTGGCCACACCGTCGCTGAGCACTTCGATTTCACTAAGCAGCACCGGTGTGGTGGCGGTGCCGAAACGCACGCCGTAGCACAGGCGCACCTGGTCGATCGGCCCTTCCTTGCCGGCGAACCAGCGCCGCTTGGGCAGGTACTGCGGCAGGATGGCGCTTTGCAGGGTATCGCTGGAGGGGGCCTCCAGCAGTTCTTCCAGGCGTTTGCGCAATACCAGTGTGGTCAATTCGGGTAACCCCTCGGTGGCCTGGATGTGCCAGCTGGGCATGCGATCGTGGCTGGCCAGCAGGAACCAGTAGAAGGCGTAGGGTGGCAAGGTCAGCAGGAACGGCAGTTGCCCGATTGGCGGGAAAGCGCTGCCGCCGAGCATCTCCACCGGTACTTTGTCGGCGTATTGTGACAATTCCAGTTCAGCCGCCTGGGCGGCGCGGGAAACGTTGGCCACGCACAGGATGACTTCGGTGTTGCCATCGGCGTCGGTGTACTCGCGCAAGTAGGCGAGGATGCGCCGGTTGTTCGGCGTGAGGGTGCGCAGGCTGCCGCGGCCGAAGGCCTTCTGCTGCTTGCGCACCGCCAGCATGCGCCGGGTCCAGTTCAGCAGCGAGTGCGGGTCGTTGGCCTGGGCTTCGACGTTGACGGTCTGGTAGCCGTACAGCGGGTCCATGATCGGCGGCAGCACCAGGCGCTGTGGGTCGGCGCGGGAGAAACCGCCGTTGCGGTCCGGCGACCATTGCATGGGCGTGCGCACACCGTCGCGGTCGCCCAGGTAGATGTTGTCGCCCATGCCCAGTTCGTCGCCGTAGTACAGGGTGGGCGTGCCGGGCATCGACAGCAGCAGGCTGGTGAGCAGTTCGATGCGCCGCCGGTCACGCTGCAGCAACGGCGCCAGGCGGCGGCGGATGCCCAGGTTGATGCGGGCGCGGCGGTCTTCGGCGTAGTAGTTCCACAGGTAGTCGCGCTCGCGGTCGGTGACCATTTCCAGGGTCAGCTCATCGTGGTTGCGCAGGAAGATCGCCCATTGGCAGTTGGCGGGGATTTCCGGGGTCTGGCGCAGGATGTCGGTGATCGGGAAGCGGTCTTCCATGGCCAGGGCCATGTACATGCGCGGCATCAACGGGAAGTGGAAGGCCATGTGGCATTCGTCGCCCTCGCCTTCGCCGAAGTAAGGGCGGGTGTCCTCGGGCCATTGGTTGGCCTCGGCCAGCAGCATGCGGTCGGGGTAGTTGGCGTCGATTTCGGCGCGGATCGCCTTGAGCACGTCGTGGGTTTCGGCAAGGTTCTCGTTGTTGGTGCCGTCGCGCTCGATCAGGTAGGGGATGGCGTCCAGGCGCAGGCCATCGACACCCAGGTCCAGCCAGAAGCGCATCACCCCGATCACTGCCTTGAGCACTTGCGGGTTGTCGAAGTTGAGGTCGGGCTGGTGCGAGTAGAAGCGGTGCCAGAAGTACTGGCCGGCGACCGGGTCCCAGGTCCAGTTGGACTTCTCGGTGTCGAGGAAGATGATGCGCGTGCCGTCGTACTTCTGGTCGTCATCCGACCACACGTAGAAGTCCCGTGCCTTGCTGCCGCGCTTGGCATGGCGGGCGCGCTGGAACCAGGGGTGCTGGTCGCTGGTGTGGTTGATGACCAGCTCGGTGATTACCCGCAGGCCGCGTTTGTGCGCCTCGGCGATGAAGCGGCGGGCATCGGCCAGGTTGCCGTAGTCGGGGTGCACGGCCTTGTATTCGGCGATGTCGTAGCCGTCGTCGCGGCGTGGCGAGGGATAGAACGGCAGCAGCCACAGGGTGTTGACGCCCAGCTCGGCAATGTAGTCGAGCTTGCTGATCAGGCCGGCGAAATCGCCGATGCCGTCGTTGTTCGAATCGAAGAACGACTTGATGTGCAGCTGGTAGATGACGGCGTCCTTGTACCACAGCGGGTCGTCGATGAAGGCTGCCGGGCGGGAACGCTTGGCCATGTGCGACTCCTTTCATTGCTGGGGAACCGTGTCGCCTGGTTTTGGGCTGCTGTGCAGCCCATCGCCGGCAAGCCAGCTCCCACAGGTTTCATACAGGTATCACAGGCAGCACCAGGCCTGTAATTGGTATGCAAAACTCACAACAGACGCCAGCCCCTGTGGGAGCTGGCTTGCCGGCGATGGGCCGCAAAGCGGCCCCATGATTCAATGCCCTATCGGGCTCTTTCGATACGCCAGATACCGAATGGCTGGTGCCAAGGCTCGATGCGCATGAACTGGGTCTTGCCTTGCCAGGTCCAGCGATGGCCGTTCATCAGGTCTTCACCCCGGGTTTCGGCGTTGTCATCCAGCCCCAGCTCCCACAGCGGCAGCTCGAAATGCGCCTCCTGGGCGTTGTGCGGGTCGAGGCTGATTGCCACCAGGATGTAGTTGTCGCGCTCGGGCGTGCGCTTGGCGAAGTACAGGATGTTGTCGTTCCAGCAGTTGAAGAACGCCACGCCCAGGTGGGTTTGCAAGGCGCGGTTCTGCCGGCGGATACGGTTGAGCTGGGCGATCTCGGCAATGATGTTGCCGGGTTGGCTGAAATCGCGTGGGCGAATTTCGTACTTCTCCGAATCCAGGTACTCCTCCTTGCCCGGCAGCGGTGTGCCTTCGCACAGTTCGAAGCCCGAGTACATGCCCCACAGCCCGGAACCCATGGTGGCCAGCGCCGCGCGGATGAGGAAGCCGGCACGGCCGGAGGTGTGCAGGAAGTACGGGTTGATGTCGGGCGTGTTGACGAAGAAGTTGGGCCGGTAGCACTGGCTCCATGGCGGCTGGTTGAGCTGTTCGAAGTACTCGCGCAGTTCCTGTTTGTGGTTGCGCCAGGTGAAGTAGGTATAGCTCTGCGCGTACCCGACCTTGCCCAGGCGGGCCATCATCGCCGGCTTGGTGAAGGCTTCGGCGAGGAAGATGACCTCGGGGTGCCGGCTGCGCACATTGGCGATCAGCCATTGCCAGAACGGCAGTGGCTTGGTGTGCGGGTTGTCGACGCGGAAGGTTTTCACCCCCTCCTCGACCCAGCCGACCACCACGTCGCGCAGGGCCAGCCACAGCGACGGCACGGCCTCGGGTGCATAAAAATCGACGTTGACGATGTCCTGGTACTTCTTCGGTGGGTTCTCGGCATAGCGGATGGTGCCGTCCGGTCGCCAGCTGAACCAGCCGGGGTGCTGCTTGAGCCAGGGGTGGTCCTGGGAGCACTGGATGGCGAAGTCGAGGGCGATTTCCAGGCCATGCTCGGCCGCCGCGGCCACCAGGCGGCGGAAGTCGTCGCGGCTGCCCAACTGCGGGTGAATTGCCTCGTGGCCGCCTTCCGCGCTGCCGATGGCATACGGGCTGCCCGGGTCGCCGGGCTCTGCCGTGAGGGCGTTGTTGCGGCCCTTGCGGTGCTGCATGCCGATCGGATGGATGGGCGGGAAGTACAGCACGTCGAAGCCCATGTCGCGGATCATCGGCAGGCGCTCGTGCACATCGTTGAACGTGCCGTGGCGCTCGGGGCTGTCGGTGATCGAGCGCGGGAACAGCTCGTACCAGCTGGCGAACTGCGCGGCCGGGCGGTCGACATCGACGGGGAATTCACGGCTGCGGGCCAGGTAGCTGCGGTGTTCGGCATCGCTCATCAGGCGGGCGGTGGCGGGGTCGAGAAAAAGCGCTACCTGGTCGTCGGCATTCAGCGTGGGCAGGCGCTGCTGCAAGGCCTGGAGCTCCTCGCGCAGGGCACCGTTGCACAGCTCGATGCCCTTGCCCAGCATCAATCGGCCTTCCTCCAGCTCCAGCCGAACCTCGACACCGGCGTGGTACTTCTTCTCCAGGTCGTGGCAATAGGTAGCGAACGGGTCGATCCAGGCCTCGATGCTGAACAGGTGCGGGCCCAGTTCGGTGGGGGTGAACTCGGCCAGCCACAGGTCGTTGCCCGGCGAGTGCATGGGTATGCAATGCCAGCGCCGGCTGTGGGCCTGGCGCCAGTTGAGCATCACCGCCAGGCGGTCGTGGCCGTCGCTGTAGACCTTGCTGCTGACTGCCACCGGTTGGCCGCTGATGGCCTTGGCGGCGAAGGTGCCGGCTTCGAGCACGGGTTGGGTGTCTTCGATCACGATGCGCGGCGCCAGCAGCGCCTGGGACAGGCTGATGGCCTGGTCCGGGTGATCGTTGGCCATGGGCACGCTTTCGAAGGGCTCGTTTCGTGACATCGGACCTTGCTCCCTCAGGCTGGTGGCGGTAAGGGTTCAGAGCCGGGCACAGGCGTGGGGTTCAAAAAAATTGAGCGAACGGCAGCTGCCAGGGGTCGAAGCCTGCAGCACCTCTTCAATTACCCAAGCGAGGTCAGGCCATGAACATTCCCATTCCACCGGAGACTCCCGATCCCAACATCGACGACCCGAGCCTGCCGCCGCCCGTGCCGGAGGAAGACCCGGACGAGCTGCCGATCAAGCCGACCGTACCGCCGACGGTGGGCGACCCGCCGAGCCAAGAGCCACCGGTGAAGGCTTAAGGGTAGACCAGGATCGACATAGGCAGGACCGGCCCTTTCGCGGGTGAACCCGCTCCCACAGGGACCGCGCCGACCTCGAACGCGGCGCTGTGCCTGTGGGAGCGGGTTCACCCGCGAAAGGGCCGGCAGCATCAATACATCAACCAGCAGTTAAAGCCGATATCTCCGCCACACTAATCTCCCGCATGCGGAACTTCTGCACCTTGCCGGTCACCGTCATCGGGTACTCGTCGACAAAGCGGATATGCCGCGGCACCTTGAAGTGGGCAATGCGCGCCTTGCACCAGCCCTGCAACTCTTCGACCGTGGCACTGTGCCCTGGGTGCAGCTTGATCCAGGCGACGATCTCCTCGCCATAACGGCTGCACGGGATGCCGATCACCTGCGCATCAGCCACGGCCGGGTGGGTGTAGAAGAACTCTTCCAGTTCACGCGGGTAGATGTTCTCGCCGCCGCGAATGATCATGTCCTTGTTGCGCCCGACAATGCGCACGTAGCCGTGCTCGTCCATCACCGCCAGGTCGCCCGAATGCATCCAGCCGGCCGGGTCGATGGCATCTGCCGTGGCCTGGGGGTTGTCCCAGTAGCCGAGCATCACGCTGTAGCCGCGGGTGCACAGCTCGCCGATCTCGCCGCGCGGGACGATGCAGCCGTCGGCGTCCACCAGCTTGTTCTCCAGCTGCGGCTGGGTGCGGCCGACGGTGGTCACGCGCAGCTCCAGGTCGTCGTCCGGGCCGGTCTGCAACGACACCGGGCTGGTTTCGGTCATGCCGTAGGCGATCTGCACTTCGGCCATGTGCATCTGGTCGATGACCCGGCGCATCACCTCGATCGGGCAAGTGGCGCCGGCCATGATGCCGCTGCGCAGGGTCGACAGGTCCATTTGCGCGCGCGCGGGGTGGTCGAGCATGGCGATGAACATGGTTGGCACGCCATAGAGAATGCTCGCGCGCTCTTCGGCCACGGCGCGCAGGGTGAGCTCGGCGTCGAAGGCGTCGTTGGGGTAGATCATGGTGCTGCCGTGGGTGATGCAGCCGAGGTTGGCCATGACCATGCCGAAGCAGTGGTACAGCGGCACCGGGATCACCATGCGGTCGCGCGCAGTCAGGCCCAGGCTTTCGCCGACCATCAAGCCGTTGTTGAGGATGTTGTAGTGGCTGAGCGTGGCGCCCTTCGGTGCGCCGGTGGTGCCGGAGGTGTACTGGATGTTCACCGGCTGGTCGAACTGCAGGCTTTGCTGGCGCTTCGCGTAAGCCTCGACGGAGGTCTGCCCTGCCCGCTCGGCCAGCGCTTGCCAAGGCAGGAAGCCTGCCGGCGGGTTGGCGGCCAGGCTGACCACACCGCGCAGGTCGGGCAGGCGTTCACTGGCCATTTCACCCGGGGTGGCACTGGCCAGCTCCGGCGCCAGTTCCTGGACCATGGCGTGGTAATCGGACGTCTTGAAGGCATCGGCACACACCAGCCAGCGGCAACCGGACTGGCGCAGCACGTATTCCAGCTCGCCCACGCGGTAGGCCGGGTTGATGTTGACCAGAATCGCGCCGACCTTGGCGCTGGCCAGCTGCAGGATGCACCACTGGGCGCAGTTGGGCGACCAGATGCCGACCCGATCGCCGGTGTTCACGCCCAGGGTCATCAGGGCACGAGCATGCACCTCGACCTGCTCGGCCAACTGCCGCCAGCTGTAGCGCAGGCCCTGATGGCGCGACACCAGGGCCTCGCCGTCGGCACAACGGGCCACGGTGGCGTCGAAGGCCTGGCCGATGGTCTGGGTCAGCAAGGCTTGGTCCTGGCGACCGCGGGTATAGCTTGGTTGACTCATGGGTGTCCCTTCTTGTGGTTGTTCTGGGCACGACTGAAGCAAGCGGGAATACTCTGGCGCAGATTTACGTTTACGTAAAGGTGATGAGTCGATTGACAGTGAGCGCATGCAGGTTTACGTTAACGTAAAGGTGAAAACGACATCGGGTTTGTCGGCGCACCACCGACCCTGTGGGAGCGGGTTTACCCGCGAATGCGATCATCCAGGCAATGACGGTGGCCCTGCTGACGTATTCGCGGGTAAACCCGCTCCCACAGGGCCGGTGGATAGCCCTTGAGCTACGGTGTTACCCAATTTCAAGAACAAGAAGGTGCCCCCAGCATGCATTACCCCACCCTGAACTTCGCCCTGGGCGAAACCATCGACATGCTCCGCGACCAGGTGCGCACCTTCGTCGCCGCCGAACTGGCCCCGCGCGCCGCGCAAATCGACCACGACAACCTGTTCCCGGCCGACATGTGGCGCAAGTTCGGCGACATGGGCCTGCTGGGCATCACCGTGCCGGAAGAATACGGCGGCGCCGGCCTGGGCTACCTGGCCCACGTGGTGTCGATGGAAGAAATCAGCCGTGGCTCGGCCTCGGTGGCCCTGTCCTACGGTGCCCACTCCAATCTCTGCGTCAACCAGATCAACCGCAACGGCAGCCACGAGCAGAAGCTCAAGTACCTGCCCAAGCTGATCAGCGGCGAGCACATCGGCGCCCTGGCCATGAGCGAGCCCAACGCCGGTTCCGACGTGGTGTCGATGAAGCTGCGCGCGGAAAAGCGCGGCGACCACTACGTGCTCAACGGCAGCAAGACCTGGATCACCAACGGCCCGGACGCCAACACCTACGTGATCTACGCCAAGACCGACCTGGACAAGGGTGCGCACGGCATCACCGCGTTCATCGTCGAGCGTGACTGGAAAGGCTTCAGCCGCAGCAACAAGTTCGACAAGCTGGGCATGCGTGGCTCCAACACCTGCGAGCTGTTCTTCGACGGCGTCGAAGTACCGGAAGAAAACATCCTCGGCCAGCTCAATGGTGGCGTGCGCGTGCTGATGAGCGGCCTGGACTACGAGCGCGTGGTACTGTCCGGCGGCCCGACCGGCATCATGCAAAGCTGCATGGACCTGGTTGTGCCCTACATTCACGACCGCAAGCAGTTCGGCCAGAGCATCGGCGAGTTCCAGCTGATTCAGGGCAAGATCGCCGACATGTACACCCAGCTCAACGCCAGCCGTGCCTACCTGTATGCCGTGGCCCAGGCCTGCGACCGTGGCGAGACCACCCGCAAGGACGCCGCCGGGGTGATCCTGTACACCGCCGAGCGCGCCACGCAAATGGCCCTGGAGGCGATCCAGATTCTCGGTGGCAACGGCTATATCAACGAATTCCCGGCGGGCCGCCTGCTGCGCGACGCCAAGCTGTACGAGATCGGTGCCGGCACCAGCGAAATCCGCCGGATGCTGATCGGCCGCGAACTGTTCAACGAAACCCGCTGAGCACAAGGGACGGGCGCACATGGCTACCTTGCACACCCAGATCAACCCGCGTTCGGCGGAGTTCGCCGGCAACAGCGCGGCCATGCTCGAACAGGTCCAGGCCCTGCGCGGCCTGCTCGCCCAAGTGGCCCAGGGCGGTGGGCCCAAGGCTCAGGAGCGGCACACTTCGCGTGGCAAGCTGCTGCCGCGCGAGCGTATCGACCGCCTGCTGGACCCGGGCTCGCCGTTCCTCGAAATCGGCCAACTGGCTGCCCATGAGGTATATGGCGAAGATGTGCCCGCTGCGGGCGTGATCGCCGGCATCGGCCGCGTCGAAGGCGTGGAATGCATGATCGTGGCCAACGACGCCACGGTCAAAGGCGGCTCCTACTACCCGCTGACGGTGAAGAAGCACCTGCGTGCGCAGACCATCGCCCTGCAGAACCGCCTGCCGTGCATCTACCTGGTGGACTCCGGCGGCGCCAACCTGCCACGCCAGGACGAAGTGTTCCCCGACCGCGAACACTTCGGGCGGATCTTCTTCAACCAGGCCAACATGAGCGCACTGGGCATTCCGCAGATTGCCGTGGTGATGGGCTCGTGCACTGCCGGCGGTGCCTACGTGCCCGCGATGGCCGACGAAGCGATCATGGTGCGCCAGCAAGCGACCATCTTCCTCGCCGGCCCCCCACTGGTAAAGGCCGCCACCGGTGAAGTGGTGAGCGCCGAAGACCTCGGCGGCGCCGATGTGCACTGCCGCACCAGCGGCGTGGCCGACCACTATGCCGACAACGACGAACACGCCCTGGCCCTGGCCCGACGCAGCGTGGCCAACATCAACTGGCACAAGCTGGGCAAGCTGCAGCGCCTGGCCCCGGTGGCACCGCTGTATGCCGCCGATGAGCTGTATGGCGTGGTGCCGGCCGACGCCAAGCAACCGTTCGACGTGCGCGAGGTGATCGCGCGCCTGGTCGACGGCTCGGTGTTCGACGAGTTCAAGGCGCTGTTCGGTACCACCCTGGTGTGCGGCTTCGCCCACCTGCACGGCTACCCGGTGGCGATCCTGGCCAACAACGGCATCCTGTTCGCCGAAGCGGCGCAAAAGGGCGCGCACTTCATCGAACTGGCCTGCCAGCGCGGCATCCCGCTGCTGTTCCTGCAGAACATCACCGGCTTCATGGTCGGCAAGAAGTACGAAGAAGGCGGCATCGCCAAGCACGGCGCCAAGCTGGTCACTGCCGTGGCCTGCGCCCAGGTGCCGAAGTTTACGGTGATCATTGGCGGCAGCTTTGGCGCCGGCAACTACGGCATGTGCGGCCGTGCCTACGACCCGCGCTTCCTGTGGATGTGGCCCAACGCGCGGATTGGCGTGATGGGGGCCGAACAGGCCGCCGGCGTGCTGGCCCAGGTCAAGCGCGAACAGAGCGAGCGCAGTGGCCACCCGTTCAGCGCCGAAGACGAAGCCCGGCTCAAACAGCCGATCCTCGACCAGTACGAGCACCAGGGCCACCCCTACTACTCCAGCGCCCGCCTGTGGGACGACGGTGTCATCGACCCGGCACAGACCCGCGACGTGCTCGGCCTGGCGTTGTCCGCCGCGCTGAACGCACCGATCGAACAGAGCCGCTTCGGCATTTTCCGGATGTGACCCATGAGCGATTTCAGCACCCTCGAAGTGATCCGCGACCCGCGCGGCTTCGCCACCCTGTGGCTGAGCCGCGAGGACAAGAACAACGCCTTCAACGCCTTGATGATCCGCGAGCTGATCGTCGCCCTCGACCAGTTGGCCGAGGACGCCAGCCTGCGCTTCGTGCTGTTGCGCGGCCGCGGCCGGCACTTCAGCGCCGGCGCCGACCTGGCCTGGATGCAGCAGTCGGCGCAGCTGGACTTCAACACCAACCTGGATGATGCCCGCGAGCTGGGCGAGCTTATGTACGCCCTGCACCGCCTCAAGGCGCCGACCCTGGCCGTGGTGCAAGGCGCGGCCTTTGGTGGCGCGCTGGGCCTGATCAGCTGCTGCGACATGGCCATCGGCGCCGAAGACGCCCAGCTGTGCCTGTCGGAAGTACGCATCGGCCTGGCCCCGGCAGTGATCAGCCCGTTCGTGGTCAAGGCCATCGGCGAGCGTGCCGCGCGCCGCTATGCCCTCACCGCCGAGCGTTTCAGCGGCGTGCGGGCCCGCGAGCTGGGCCTGCTGGCCGAGGTCTACCCGGCCAGCGAACTGGACGCCCAGGTCGAAGCCTGGGTGAGCAACCTGCTGCAGAACAGCCCGCAAGCGCTGCGCGCCACCAAGGACCTGCTGCGTGAAGTGGACGACGGTGAACTCAGCCCGGCCCTGCGCCGCTACTGCGAAAACACCATCGCCCGCATCCGCGTCAGCGCCGAAGGCCAGGAGGGCCTGCGCGCCTTCCTGGAAAAACGCCGCCCCGCCTGGCAAACCGACGACAAGAAGGAGCCGCGCCCATGAGCCGCCCCGCTTTGACCACCCTGCTGGTCGCCAACCGCGGCGAAATCGCCTGCCGGGTGATGCGCACCGCCAAGGCCATGGGCCTGACCACCGTGGCCGTGCACAGCGCCACCGACCGTGATGCCCGGCACAGCCGCGAAGCCGATATCCGCGTCGACCTCGGCGGCACCAAGGCTGCCGAAAGCTACCTGCTGGTCGACAAGCTGCTGGCCGCAGCCAAGGCCAGCGGCGCCCAGGCCATCCACCCGGGCTATGGCTTCCTGTCCGAGAACGCAGGCTTCGCCCGCGCCATCGAAGAGGCCGGGTTGATCTTCCTCGGCCCACCGGCCAGCGCCATCGACGCCATGGGCAGCAAGTCGGCGGCCAAGGCACTGATGGAAGCCGCTGGCGTGCCACTGGTGCCGGGCTACCACGGCGAAGCCCAGGACCTGGACACCTTCCGCGCCGCCGCCGAACGCATCGGCTACCCGGTGCTGCTCAAGGCCAGCGCCGGCGGCGGTGGCAAGGGCATGAAAGTGGTCGAGGAAGAAAGCCAGCTGGCCGATGCCCTGGCCTCGGCCCAGCGTGAGGCGCAGTCGTCGTTCGGCGATGCGCGCATGCTGGTGGAAAAGTACGTGCTCAAGCCGCGCCATGTGGAAATCCAGGTATTCGCCGACCAGCACGGCAACTGCCTGTACCTCAACGAGCGTGACTGTTCGATCCAGCGCCGCCACCAGAAGGTGGTGGAAGAAGCCCCTGCGCCAGGCCTGTCAGCCGAATTGCGCCGGGCCATGGGTGAAGCGGCAGTACGCGCGGCCCAGGCCATCGGCTACGTGGGCGCCGGCACCGTGGAGTTCCTGCTCGATGCCCGTGGCGAGTTCTTCTTCATGGAGATGAACACCCGCCTGCAGGTGGAGCACCCGGTCACCGAGGCCATTACCGGGCTCGATCTGGTGGCCTGGCAGATTCGCGTGGCCTGCGGCGAGGCCCTGCCGATCACCCAGGAACTGGTGCCGCTGATCGGCCATGCCATCGAAGTGCGCCTGTATGCCGAGGACCCGGCCAACGAATTCCTGCCCGCGACCGGCAAGCTGGCGCTGTACCGCGAGTCGGCAGCCGGCGAAGGGCGACGGGTGGACAGCGGGGTCAGCGAAGGTGATGTGGTGTCGCCATTCTACGACCCGATGCTGGGCAAGCTGATCGCCTGGGGGGAAGACCGCGAGCAGGCGCGCCTGCGCTTGCTGACCATGCTCGACGAGTTTGCCATTGGCGGGTTGAAGACCAACATCGCCTTCCTGCGGCGCATTCTCGCCCACCCGGCGTTTGCTGCCGCGGAGTTGGATACTGGCTTCATTCCGCGTCACCAGGAGGTTTTGCTGCCTGCGCCTCAAGCGCTGCCGGCAGGCTTCTGGGAAGCCGCGGCCGAGGCCTGGTTGCAGGGCCAGGCCGCACACCAGCGAGAGGACGACCGCAGTTCACCGTGGGCCGAGCGCAACGGCCTGCGCCTGGGCCTGCCGGCGCGCAGCAGCCTGCACCTGGCGAGTGGCGGGCAGGACCAGGCAGTTGCCTTGGAGCGCAGCGCAGCGTCTACCTGGCAACTGGTGGGCGAGCAGTTGGTGCATGACCAGGCGGGTGTGCGACGCCAGCATCTGGCGATCCGCCGCGGTGGCACGCTCTACTTGCAGTGGGATGGCGAGATGCATGCCATCGAAGCCTTCGACCCGATCGCCGAGGCCGAGGCCAGCCACAGCCACCAGGGCGGCCTGGGCGCGCCCATGAACGGCAGCATCGTGCGGGTGCTGGTGGAGCCTGGGCAGGTGGTGGAAGCAGGTACGGCGCTGGTAGTGCTGGAGGCCATGAAGATGGAGCACAGCATTCGCGCGCCGCATGGCGGCACTGTGAAGGCGTTGTTCTGCCAGGAAGGGGATATGGTCAGCGAAGGGACGGTGCTGGTCGAGTTGGCGGAGTAGTGCCAGCGGGGGCGCCTTGCGCCCCATCGCCGGCAAGCCAGCTCCCACCCCGACCGCATGGAATTTCCCGCCGGGCGCCGTACCTGTGGGAGCTGGCTTGCCGGCGATGGGCTGCGCAGCAGCCCCGGCAATCTAGAAGGAGCCATGCACTCGCACGACCACACCCAGAAACTCGCAGCCTTCCTCACACAACAGCGCCGGGTAGTTGCTGTTGAGTGCCTTCAGGTACCGTTGCCCACCTTCCTCCGCCAACTCACGGAAAATCGCCGGTTTGCCCGGCTGACGAGCGATAACCAGACGCCCTGGCTCGGCATCTACCCCAGGGTCCACCAACATCCGCATGCCCTGCGGCACACTGCGGCCACTGGCGGCACTCATCGCATCATTCTCGACAGTCAGCCAGAACGCCTTGCCTTGGGCCAGGTAGTCCGTCTGCTCGAACACACCTGGCTCCTCCCCCTCTGCGATACCTAGCTCATCCCAGCCCAGCACCGGGTAGCGGAAGCACACGATGTATTGCATGAGGTCCAGGTCATCATCGGAGTCATCGACCTCGTAAACGCTCCGCTCCCCGACAACCTGCCCCTGAATGCGCAGCTGCAAGCTGACGATATAGTGCGGCATGCCAATTTCGATGAGGGTGCGGTTCATCGACTCGATCTTCGGCTGCCGCCGCTTGTTCACCCAATGCCCCACGCTGCCTTGAGACACGCCAACGCGCTCGGCAAGCTGCTCTTGAGTGAGCCCTAGCTCCTCCATCCGGTCACGGACCAGGGCAATCCATCTATCCATATTCATCACTGCCATCAGCCTCCTGCAAAGGCGCGCGTCTCGATCGAACCCACTGCGGCCGCTGTAGGAGCGGCCTTGTGTCGCGACAGGGCTGCACAGCACCCCCGGCAAGCTAGAAGACCCCATGCCCCCGCACGACCACACCCAGAAATTCGCAGCCGTCTTCACACAGGACTGTCGGATAGCGGGTATTCAGCGGTTTGAGCATCCTGTCTCCGCCCTCCTCGACCAACTGCCGCAACACTGCCGGCCGCCCGGGCTGCCGCGCAATCACCAACCGGCCTGGCTCTGCCGGCAGGCCAGTATCCACCAGCACACGCATACCCTCAGGTATGCTCCTGCCACTGGCGGCATTCATCGAGTCGTTTTCCACCACCAACCAGAACGCATTGCCAGCGGGCATGTAGTCAGTCTGTTCGTGGGCCTTGCTTGTTTCTGGCAAGGCCCCCTGCAAGTCAGCCCAACTCAGCACCGGGAAGCGAAAGCTCGCGTAAAGCAATGCTTCTGCCGAAACCGGCTGCTCGGCCGCATAGTGACCAGGCGATTCGCGCACGATATCGCGCTCCACCACCATGACTTGGGCTTCCAGAAACACCAGCCCAAGCTTTTCGAGCTTTTCGTTGATGGTTTCCAGCGTCGGCCGCCGCGTGCCACGCAGCCAATGCCCCACGCCCCCCTGAGTCATGCCCAGGCGCTCGGCCAGCTTGAGCTGGCTGAGATTGTGTTCGCGCTTGTAGCGCTTGAGAAATGCGTTCCAGTTTTCCATGAGCGGCAACAATACGGACTGTATTACTCGCAGCAATACACAATCTGAATTATTTATTTTGAGATAGATAGTACAGACTGACCTATCCTCTGATTCCTGTGTGTTTGAAGGGAAATCAGAAGGTATCGCGATGAAACCACCGAAAAACGACGAAACAGATCTCGACAGCGAAGCCGCCCGCCGCGCCCTCGACTACTACCTCAACCCCAACCCGCCGCGCCCCACCCTGGACAACAGGATCTGGACCCTGCACGAGGGTGTAACCGGCGACCAGGCCCAGGAACACGCCATCGCCCTGCTGCGCTGCGCCGCCGCCACCGCGCAGGAAACCGCCACCCACCAGCACGGCAGCCAGCGCGAACTGACCTTTGCCCTGATGCACATGATGGACATGGCGCGCGCACTGCTCGAGCACAAACGCACCGTGGAGTCGGGTTTGTAAGCAGGAAAGAAGGGAGAGAACGTGATGGCCGGGTAACGGCGAAGGCCCCGATTGCCGGGACAAGGAAGCGCACCGGTAAAACTTTTTTACCGGATTAGCGAAAATTCATTTGACTGGCAAATGATAACGATTATTATTGCACTCAGCTGATCGCGAGATCTGCTGGATAACCTGGAGCTTAGGTCGCTCTCAGATTATCTCCTCATCAGGCTAATCACGGTTTTTGACCCAGCTTTTTGCTGGGTCTTTTTTTTGGCTCTTCAGGCTAATGAAGATCGTGATGGCGCGCATGATAGCAAAGGTGTTTCAGAGCGTGAACGCTCATTACAAAACTTTGCGGAATCAGCACTTGAGAATCAATCTCGTTTAACCTACGCTGATCACGCATCACGGAAGATGCCCCCATCCCTCCCCCTCCATAGAGCAAGGAGCTGTCCATGAGCCGTCTGCTGCTGCCCCTTGAGCACCCAACCCCTGTTGCCGAACATCATGCCGACCACGCCCTGCTGCACGCCCTGAAACGCCTGCCACGGCGTGTGCAACAAGTATTCCTGCTCAACCGCCTCGACCAACTGGACTTCGCCAGCATCGCCGCCCGCCTCGACCTGCCATTGGCGAGCATCGAGCGGCACATGGACCAGGCACTGCAGGCCGGTCGCTCGCGCCGGGATGTGCTGGCGAGTGTTGCCGGGCAATGGTATGTGCGCTTGCAGAGCCCACAGGTGACGGCATGCGAGCGGATCGATTTTCGCCGTTGGCTGGATGCGGACATGGCGAATCTGCAAGCGTTTCATGACACGGAACTGCACTGGCGTAGCCTGTTGGCACCGGCACGGCAGCTGGGCCAGGATGGTTGGTACCGGCAAGGTCGGGCGGCACTGTCGTTGGGCGGCTGTTCGGTTGCGGTCGGGCTTGGCGTAGCGGCGTTGGTACTGTTTGGTTTCTGGGCCTGATCAACACCTGCGCTACACCGTAATCATTTTCACCGCGGATGGCTCGTTTGTTATCAAGTTCGAGTGCTGGTCAGCGTTTCCGTCAGGCATGCAAGCAGTAGCCATCCGCACAAACTGACACCCAGGAACAGAAGCGCCAGGCTCATCGGCAGTTCGCTTTCGACGCCCGCAACCAGACTGCCGGCCAAACCACCACCTGCGAACAACAATGTCGTATTGAGCGACGCTGCCGCACCGGCTTGCTGCGGGTAACGCGCCAGGGCCTGGGTCGTCGCAGCAGGACGCACCAGCGTTGTCCCCGTCGTGCAGATGATCATCGGCAGCAGAAGGCCCGCCACCGTCAGTCCCGCTACCTGCTCCCAGACCAACAGCGTGATACCCCCGGCAGCTATGAGCAGGAATCCTGTCTTGATCTGAACCTGCGGGGTTACGCGGTTGTTCAAATAGGTCGCGGCTACTCCGCCAGCGATATACGCAAGCCCATAGGCGATAAATACCACCGAGAATTGATATGGCGTCAGCCCCAGGCTGTCCATCAACGCCAATGGCGCGACCACGATGAAGGAAAAATGGCAGGCAAACGCGAGGCTGGACAGCAGGGAGTGCGCAAGATAGGTCGTATCACGCAGCATGACCCAATAGCTGCGCATGCCCGAAGTACGGCCTCGCGATGCAGGCGTGTCCTGCAACAGTGCATACGAAAGACATGAAACGATCACGGCGATGAAAGCGAATACCGTAAAGCTGCCCTTCCAGCCAAAGGATTGTTGGAGAAAAGCGCCTGCGACCGGTGACAACGAGATGAACAGCCCACTTGCGCTGGTCAGCAGGATACGCATGGCATTGCGCTGTTTTCCACTGTACAGATCCTGCACGAGCGCCTGGCCCAGCACGAAACTCCCGCAACCCAGGGCCTGCAACAAACGGAACGCCATGAACGTCTCATAGCGGGTTGAAAGTACACAACCCACTGCCCCTGCAATGGACACTCCCAACCCAGCGAGCAACAACCGCTTGCGCCCCATGCCATCCGACAATGGCCCGATCACGATTTGCGCCAGGGCGACACCAAACGCAAAGAAGCTCACCGAGTAGGCTATCTGCTTTGGCTCGACGTGAAACTCGCCTGCGAGCGCCGGGAATGACGGCAGGATCACATCCAGAGGGAATACGCCCAATAGACACAATAGAATCAGCAAGGCCGAGCGCAGAAAGCTAGTGAACGAACCCAAGGGCTGATTCACGCTACCAACCCCGCCTTCTTGTATTGCCGGAAGTAGTCACTGGAATCTCCATGGAAGCGCCGAGCCCTGATGGTAGCGAGACCCTGAAGATGTACAACCCGAACCGGGCAGCGAAACTTCCGATAGAGTTGTAGGGCTTTTCCCTTGCCACTTATCACCGTTGAGTTCTGGTGCTATCCAGCCTTCTGCTGACTTGATAGCCGGCCCCTACCGCAGTTCATCTGTTGTGCAAACTGCTCTCAGTAGTTGAAGTCATGACCGAGCTGGCCCTGCACCCATTCAAGGAATTGTCGAACCCTGGGGGTTTCAGCATGGCCTCGCGGAAATACCAGGTGGTGGGCACTGACGGGCGTCGCCAAGTCTTCCGCAAATACCGGTACCAACTCGCCCCGGGCGATATAGTCCTGCGCCAGCAGGGAACTCTCCAAGGCCAACCCATACCCATGGCTGGCGGCCTCCAGGCTCATGTAGGAGCGATCGAAGCTCAGGGCGTAGGGGGTTTGTGGCAACGCCACGCCTTGCTGGGCGAACCATTGGGGCCATTGCACCAATGCGGCTTCCGACAGGATCAGGTTCTGCCCCAGCAGATCACCCGGCTGCTTGATAGGCGTACGCTCCAGAAGCTGTGGCGAGGCCAGCACAGTTGCACGTTCATGCCGGATGGTGCGCACTTCCAGGCTGGGCCAGTTGGGGTAGCCATGACGGATATCCAGATCGATCTGATGGCGGCCGAAGTGCAGCGACTCGTAGGAGCACGACAGGTTGATCTGGATCTGCGGATGACTGTTACGAAAATGGTCCAGGCGCGGCAGCAACCAAAGCAGGCCGAAGCTGGGCGCGGAATGAAGCCGCAAGCAATCGAAGCCCACCGAGTTGCCGGCGCGCTCGGTGGCCGTAGCCAAGCTTTGCAATATGCCTGACACCTCGCGCAGGTACTGCTCTCCGGCCGGGGTCAATGCAACACCGCGCGCTTCGCGAATGAACAATGGACGACCGATCAAGGCTTCCAGATTAGCGATCTGGTGGCTCACCGCAGAGGGCGTGAGGTTCAACTGCTCTGCGGCCCGTGCAACGTTGGCGAAGCGAGCGACTTGCTCAAAGGCCTGAATTGCTTTCAGGGAAGGGATCTGAGGCGATTTTCTGAGGATGTCCAGGCTCATGACCATTTCCTGAAAGATTCGAAGCGATGCCAAGGCTTTTACCTTCCTGTAAGCCCAAGGCACAAGTCGAGGGCTGAATTTTTTTCAGCACCGGGTGAAGGAGGCAGCGTTGCTCGGGGTGCTGTCCCGGACGAAGCTGTGCCTATCGGTTCTGCCGGAACCGCCGCTCACAACAACAACCATCTGGAGCACCTTCGATGCTGTTAACAGGAAAATTTGCCGTGATCACTGGCGCGGCCTCTGCCCGCGGTATCGGCCGCGCAACAGCCCAGGCGTTTGCCGCTCAGGGCGCCAAAGTCGCGATCCTGGACCTGGACGCCTCTGCCGCAACCGAGGCTGCCGCTTCACTCGGCGAAGGCCACCTCGGCGTGGCTGCCAACGTTGCCGATGAAGCACAAGTGCGTGATGCCATCGCTCAAGTGCTCGCGCAATTCGGCCGGATCGACGTGCTGGTAAACAACGCCGGCATCACTCAACCGGTGAAAACCCTGGAAATCACAGGGGCTGACTATGACCGGATTCTCAACGTGAACCTTCGTGGCACCTTGCTGATGTCCCAGGCGGTGATCCCAACCATGCGGGCGCAACGCGCTGGCAGCATCATCTGCATGTCTTCTGTGTCTGCCCAGCGTGGTGGCGGCATCTTCGGTGGCCCTCACTACAGCGCGGCGAAGGCTGGCGTGCTTGGATTGGGCAAGGCGATGGCCCGTGAACTGGGACCGGACAATATTCGCGTCAACTCGATCACACCAGGCCTGATTCACACTGACATCACCGGTGGTCTCATGCAGGATGAGCGCCGCCACGCCATCATCGAAGGCATCCCGCTGGGCCGCCTGGGTGAGGCGCGCGATGTCGCCAATGCGGCTTTGTTCCTGGCCAGTGACCTGTCCAGCTACCTGACGGGCATTACCCTGGATGTCAACGGCGGGATGCTGATCCACTGAGCACCCGGTGCATCGTGACCTGCACCCGAGCCCGGCGCAGGCCACGCGTTCGATAACAACAAGAGATCAGAACGAATGACCACATTAGCGCTCGATGCGGTATCCGCCGCGCGCAGCAGTGCCTACCGTAAAACGGCCTGGCGACTGATGCCTTTTCTCATGCTCTGCTACCTGTGCGCCTATCTGGACAGGGTCAATGTCGGCTTTGCGAAGCTGCAGATGATGGACGACCTGGCCCTTTCCGAAGCGGTCTACGGACTGGGCGCCGGCATGTTCTTCATTGGCTATTTTCTCTGCGAGGTGCCCAGCAACATCATTCTGCACAAAGTGGGCGCTCGACGCTGGATCGCTCGCATCATGATCACCTGGGGCATCATCTCGGCGATGTTCGCCCTGGTGGAGACAGCCTGGCAATTCTATACCCTGCGGTTTTTGCTGGGGATCGCCGAAGCAGGCCTGGCACCAGGGCTTCTGCTGTACCTGACCTATTGGTTCCCGTCTTACCGCCGGGCAAAGATGACCGCGCTGTGGTTCATCGCGATTCCGCTCTCGGGCATGGTCGGTGGCCCCTTGTCGGGTTGGATCATGGAGCGCTTTGCCGGCGTTCACGGCTGGGCGGGCTGGCAGTGGATGTTCCTGCTCGAAGCCATCCCAACGGTACTGGTGGGCGTTCTGGTGCTGAGCTACCTGAAGGATGGCGTCGATCAGGCTCACTGGTTGAGCGACGAAGAAAAAGCCTTGGTGCGCAAGGAACTGGCTGAAGACGAGCAACACAAGGTAAACCACGGCTCGGTGGCCGACTTCATCCGCGACCGTCGGCTCTGGTTGCTGGCGGGCATCTACTTCTGCGTAGTGATGGGCCAGTACGCAATCACGTTCTGGCTACCCACACTGGTACGTAATGCCGGCGTCAGCGAACCTTTGCACATCGGCCTGCTGACCAGCCTGCCGTACCTGTGTGCCATCGTCGCGATGCTGTGGGCCGGGCGCAGCGGCGACCGTCACCGTGAACGCCGCTGGCATCTGGCGATCCCCATGCTGATCGGCGCACTGGGCCTGAGCCTCGCCGCAGCACTGGGCAGCAGCCTGACGCTTTCGATCCTCAGCCTGTGCCTCGCAGCGGCTGGAGTGCTATCCGCCTCTTCACTGTTCTGGATGCTGCCCACCACGCTGCTGGGAGGTGTATCGGCGGCGGCAGGCATCGCTGCGGTGAACAGTTTCGCCAACCTTGCCGGCTTCTGCTCGCCGTACCTGATCGGCTGGGTCACTACCACCTTGGGCAGCAATGCCATCGGCATGTATCTCATCACGGCCGTACTCATGTTTGGCGCCTTCCTGGTGTCACGAGTACCGGCTCATCTGGTCAATCGTTGATTCGATAAAGGAGTCACTTCAATGACTGCTGTGCCTACCTACACCGAGGCGCTGCCGCTGGCTGTGCGCGCTCGCAATATCCGCCGCCATGCATTGCGCATGGGGCAAGTCCAGGGCCAGGGCTACGTCGGCCAGGCGCTGGGCGCCGCCGACCTGCTGGCGGTCGCGTATTTCCATGCGCTGCGCCTCGACCCCGGCAACCCCGAATGGGAGCAGCGCGACCGTTTCTACCTGTCCATCGGGCACTACGCGATTGCCCTCTATGCCGCACTGATCGAGGCCAGCGTAATCCCAGAGGATGAGCTTGAAACCTACGGTAGCGACGATAGCCGCTTGCCCATGTCTGGTATGGCTGCCTATACCCCAGGCATGGAGATCACCGGTGGCTCGCTCGGCCACGGCTTGGGCATCGCCGTCGGCGCTTGCCTCGGGCTCAAACGCAAGGGTTCGGACAGCTGGGTCTACAACCTGCTGTCCGATGGCGAGCTCAACGAGGGCTCGACCTGGGAGGCCGCCATGTCGGCCAGCCATTGGCGCCTGGACAACCTGATCGCCATCATCGATGTGAACAACCAGCAGGCGGATGGCCATTCCAGCGAGGTACTGGCCTTCGAGCCAATCGTCGACCGTTGGCAAGCCTTTGGCTGGTTCGTTCAACGCGTGGACGGCAATGACCTGGATGCGCTGGTCGGCGCCTTCGACCAGGCCCGCGCCCACACCGGGGCGCAACCGCGCGTGATCATCTGCGATACCCGCATGGGCAAAGGCGTGCCTTTCCTGGAAAACCGCGACAAGACGCACTTCATTCGCGTCGATGAAAACGAATGGGACCTCGCCCTCAAGGCGCTGGACGCCGGGAGCCAAGCATGAGCACTGTGAACTCACCCAAGAAACGCCTGACCACCTCGGCCATGATCGCTTCGATTGCCGCCGACGGCCAGCCGACCCGCCCTGCCCCGTTTGGCCATGCCTTGGCAAGCCTTGCCGAGCAACGTCAGGATATAGTTGGGCTAAGTGCCGACCTGTCCAAGTACACCGACCTGCACATCTTCGCCAAAGCCCACCCCGAGCGCTTCTATCAAATGGGCATGGCCGAACAATTGCTGATGAGCGCCGCTGCTGGCATGGCACGGGAAGGCATGACACCCTTTGCCACCACCTATGCGGTATTCGCTTCCCGTCGGGCCTATGACTTCATCTGCATGGCAATCGCAGAAGAGAACCTCAACGTCAAGATCGTCTGCGGGCTGCCTGGCCTGACCACCGGTTATGGTCCTAGCCACCAGGCCACGGATGACCTGGCCATCTTCCGGGCGATGCCCAACCTGATGATCGTCGACCCCTGCGATGCGCTTGAGATCGAACAGGCTGTGCCAGCGATCGCTGCCCATCAAGGGCCGGTCTACATGAGGCTGCTGCGCGGCAACGTACCCTTGGTGCTCGATCGCTACGATTACCAGTTCCAGCTGGGCAAGGCACAGGTGCTGCGCGGTGGCCGGGATGTGTTGTTGATTGCCAGCGGCCTCATGACCATGCGTGCGCTGGAGGCTGCCGAGCAGTTGCAAAAGGACGGTGTGGATGTATCGGTGCTGCATGTACCCACCATCAAACCGCTCGATGAGCAGACCATCCTCGCCGAGGCACGCAAGCCTGGTCGCCTGGTGGTCACTGCGGAAAACCACTCGATCATAGGGGGCCTGGGAGAGGCAGTTGCGGGCGTGCTGTTGCGCAATGGGGTCACTCCAACCTTCCGCCAGATCGCGCTACCGGATGCATTTCTCGATGCGGGTGCACTTCCGACCTTGCATGACCGTTACGGGATCTCCACTGACGCTGTGTCCAGGCAAATCAAGGCGTGGCTTTAACCGCAGTTATGGGTAGCATTTTCTGAAGCAACGAAGATAGCGTTAACGGGGCTGCTACGCAGCCCGTCGCCGGCAAGCCAGCTCCCACAGGTACTGCGCAGAACTCAGGAGTTGCGCGATCTCTGTGGGAGCTGGCTTGCCGGCGATGGGCCGCAAAGCGGCCCCCAATTACTTAGCTGACAGGTATTAGCCTTCCAGCCCTTTCTTCAGCGCCGCCAGGCCATCTTCATAGATGCCAGCGAACAACGCAGTTGCCTCAGCATCGCTGACACCCACCGGCACGAACGAACCGGACCATTCCACACGAGACCCGCTACCTTCAGCCACCACGCGCAGGGTCGACTGGTAGTCACGCACCGGCGCCGGCCCCGTGAGGATGGTGTAGCTGTAGCTGCGGCCGGCTTCGTTGAAGTCCAGCAGGCGCTCGATGATGGTGTCGCCAGCCACGCTCTTCAGGGTGCGGACGCGGCCGCCTTCGCTCAGGGCGCTTTCGGGAATGAACGGCAGCCAGTCGGGCAGCGCGTCGAAACCGCCAATCAGTTGCCAAACGCGGTTGGCATCAGTTGCCAGGGTGATGGAAGCTTGTGCAGTTGCCATGATGATTCTCCCGGGGCGTGGCCCCATTGATTCGGGTAGGCAGGGCCGCGCAGCGGCCCTTAAAGATCGGTTTAAACAGCAGGTACCGGGGCCTGGGCGTTGATCAGCCCTTGCTGGCGCAGGTCGTTCCAGAAGGCCATCGGGATCACCTTGCTCAGGGCGGCGAGGTCTTCGTTGGCGTGTGCCGGACGGGTGGAGCCCGGGATCACCGAGACCACGGCCGGGTGGGCCAGGGCGAACTGCAGGGCAGCCGCCTTCACATCCACACGATGGGCACGGGCCACGGCGCGGATGCGCTCGAGCTTGGCCAGCACGGTCGCGTTGGCCTTCTGGTATTCGAAGTGCTCGCCGCCGGCGGTGACACCCGAGCTGTACGGGCCACCCACGACGATGCCTACACCCTGCTCCACCGCTTGCGGCATGACGCGTTGCAGTGCGCGGTCATGGTCCAGCAGCGAGTAGCGGCCGGCGAGCAGGAAGCCATCCGGACGGGCTTCTTCCAGGTCGAGGGTCAGCTCGATCGGCTCGACGCGGTTCACACCCAGGCCCCAGGCCTTGATCACGCCCTCTTCACGCAGACGGGTCAGTACGCGGAAGGCACCGGTACGGGCGGTTTCGAACTGGCTGAGCCATTCGTCACCGTAGAAGTCCTGGGCGATGTCGTGGATCCAGACGATGTCCAGGCGATCGGTCTTCAGACGACGCAGGCTATCCTCGATGGAACGCAGGGTGGCATCGGCGCTGTAGTCGTTGACGATGCGGTTGCGGTTGCCGTGTTCGAACAGGCCGCTTTTTTCGCCCAGTTCACGGGCTGCCGGGTCTTCCAGTTCGTCGAGGATGATGCGGCCGACCTTGGTGCTGAGCACGTACTCGTCACGCGGGCGGCCGACCAGGGCGTTGCCCAGGCGAGATTCGGACAGGCCGGCGCCGTAGAACGGGGCGGTATCGTAGTAGCGCACGCCGTTGGCCCAGGCGGCGTCGATGGTGGCCTGGACTTCGGCCTCGGGAACATTGCGGAACATGTTGCCCAGCGGTGCGGCACCGTGGCCCAGTGGATTGGCGATAAGGGATTTGAGGTTCATGTGCGTTTTCCTGATGGGGGAGTCGGTTGTGAACTCCAGTGGCTGCAATCCTATGCCCCACCCACCAAGACCGTCCAAGTCATATTTCGAACGACTTGAGACCTTTTATGCAACACCCAACAACCCCCGGAATGGACTGATGCATGCCCCGCCCAATGACTAGTCCGCCAAACGCCGGAACACCAAACCGGAAATTCCACACATGACAGCGCACAGCAACATCACCGTGGCGATATCTGCCACCGAGGTTTCGCTACGCCCATCCATCTCGGCCAGCATCCCCAACAGCCCCCCTGCCAGGCTCACCGACATGGCCATGGTCAACTGCACGGACATCGCCGACAACGAACTGGCCGCCGCCGAACGCTCACCGGGCACGTCCTGATAACTGGCAGCCCCCAACGTCGAGAACTGCAGTGAACGCACCAGGCCTGCGGCGAACAGCACCGCAGCCATCAGCCACACAGCGGTATCACGATCGAAACTGGCGCACAGGGCAATCCCCACACCACTGAGCACGGCATTGCAACTGAGCACCCGTCGATAGCCGTAGCGCCGTACCAATGGCACTGCCAGCAGCTTCATCAGCAGTGCGCCGACGCCACCACTGACCACCAGCCCCCCCGCCGCCAACGGGCTCAAGCCCAGGCAGTTCTGCAGCAACAGCACGATCAGGAACGGCTGGGCTGCCGAACCCAGGCGGAACAGCCCGCCACCCGCCTGGGCCACGCCAAAGCTGCGCAGGCGCAGCAGCGACAGGTCCACCAGCGGACTGGGGTGTCGCCGCGCGTGCAGCAGATACCCCAACGCACAGGCTGCTCCACCGGCCACCAGCACCATGGCCCAGGCCTGCGGCAACTGCCCCAGCCCCAGCGCTTCAAGGCCGAACACCAGCATGGCCAGGGCCCCGCCGCTGAGCAGCAAGCCACGCACGTCCAACGGTGGCACCGGCCGTGCCGGATAGTCCGGCACATGGCGCAGGATCAGCCAGCAACCGAGCAGGCAGATTGGCAGGTTGATCAGGAAGATCCAGTGCCACGACAGCACCGTCACCAGCAAGCCGCCGAGCAACGGCCCCACCAGCGGCCCCACCAGCGCCGGCAGAGCCAGCCACGACATGGCCTGCAGCAGCTGCTCGCGGCTCGACCAACGCAGGATGATCACCTGCCCCACCGGTGTCATCAATGCCCCGGCCGCCCCCTGCAGCATGCGCCCCAGGCACAGTTGCCAGAGCGTATCGGCCAGGGCGCAGGCCAGCGAAGCGCAGGTAAACAAGCCCATCGCCGACAACATGACCTGGCGCGGGCGAAAGCGCTCGGCGGCCCAACCGCTGACCGGCACGCACAGGGCCAGGGCAAGCATGTACAGCGACACCACCAGATTCATGCGCAGCCCCGGCTCGCCGAAATCGGCGGCCATCTGCGGCAGGGCGGTCATCACCGCTGTGCTGTCGAGCAGCTCCATGAACAAGGCGGCACCGATGATCACCGGGACTTTGGGGCTTTGCACATGGCCGGCCAGCAAGGCCGGCTGCGCAGTCAAAACAGCCCCGAAACTGGTGGGCGAGTGCCCTTGAGCTGCCAGGCACCAACCACCGCCGCCTTCCATTGGCGCGGGTTATGATTGGCCACGGTGCGAGCGTTGCGCCAGTGGCGGTCGAGGTTGTGCTGGCGGCCGGTGGTGGAGGCACCGCCAACGTCGAACAGCGTTTGCGCAGCCTTGAGCGCCAGCTCGGCGACCAGGTACTGGGTCTGCGCCACCTCGATCGCAGCTTGCTCCACGGCGGCTTCATCCAGTTGCGTGGCCCAGGCCTTGTCGATGGTTGCAGCAGCCTTGAGGACCATGGCTTGCGCGCCATATGCGCGGGCGGCGATATCGCCTACCGACAGCTCCACATAGGGGTCGTCCACCGAGCGGCTGGCCGTGCTGTGCTTGATCGGGCGGGCATGCTCGCGGGCGAAGCGGGTGGCGTCGTCCAGCGCATTGCGGGCGATACCGGCCAACACGGTGGCAAGGAACAGCTGCAGGAACGGCGTGACGATGGTGCGCTTGCCCTCCTCCACGGTACGCGTGCGGATATCGCTGGCCTCGACGCGCACATTGCGCAAGTGGGTGGTGCCGCTGGCGGTCAGGCGCTGGCCCATGGCGTCAAAGTCATCGACCAGCTCCAGGCCCTCGCGGTCGCGCGGCAGGATGAACGAAACCGGCTGCTCGTCCTCGTCCAGGGCAACAGCGCTGACGTAATCGGCGAACAGCGCACCCGTGCTGTAGAACTTGCTGCCATTGGCGCGAAAATGCTCGCCCTCGCGCACCAGGCGCGCGGCGATGGCGCCGTTGGCACCGCCCAGTTCCCAGCCGGCATTGCCGATTACCGCACCCTGCAGATAGCGCGCAAACCAACGCTCGCGCTCCTGCTCGGCGCCTTCGGCCTGTGAAGCCAGCAGGCCTTCGACAAAGGCAAAACCCGGGCGCAGGGCCTGGGCCACGTTGGAGTCGACCGAGGCGATTTGCAGCAGCAGTTCGATCACATCGCTGACCGTGCCGCCGGGGCCGCCGTACTGACCGGGGATACGCGCGGTGTACAGCCCGGCTGCCGCAAGCTGGGCAATGGCCTCATGGGGCAACAGGCGTTCGCGTTCGCGCTGCGCGGCGCCTGCGCCGATGGCGGGCAGCAGGGCCGCGATGCGGGTTTTCAGCTCCGCGACGCTGGTGGCCGGAGCCTGGGTCGGGAAACGTTGAAATGTGGTCATGGTTCAGTCCTTTAAGTACATCTTTCGTTTAGGCGACCCGAGCCCTGTGGGAGCAGCGCTCTTGCCAATTTCCTGAAGCTGGCGCTATCCCCTGTGGGAGCCGCGCTTGCCGGCGATAGGCCGCGAAGCGGCCCCGGCGATTCATGCAACAGCCTTGAAATCGTGGGGCCGCTTCGCGGCCCATCGCCGGCAAGCGCGGCTCCCACAGGGGTCGGTGCAGGGCTTGGCGTCTCAGTTCAAATGGCGATCTTCCACAGGCGGGTTTCGTCGAACAGGTCGAAGGCTTCGTGTTCCAGGTCCAGCGGCGGCACCACCAGTTCGGCGCCGCTGCCGGGCAGGCGCGGCACCGCGCCGAGCAAGCGCTGGGTGTATTCGTGGGCCGGGTTATCGAACAACTGCTCGACCGGTGCCTGCTCCACCACCTGACCGTGGCGCATCACCAGCACGTCGTCGCTGACATGGCGGATCACCCCCAGGTCGTGGGAGATGAACAGGTAGGCCAGGCCCAGTTCGTCCTGCAGGTCGGCCAGCAGGTCGAGCACCTGGGCCTGCACCGACACGTCCAGGGCCGACACCGGCTCGTCGCAGATGATCACCTTGGGTTCGCTGGCGATCGCCCGGGCGATTGCCACCCGCTGGCGCTGGCCGCCCGACAGTTGCAACGGCCTGCGCTGGCCGAGATCTGCCGGCAAACGCACCTGGTTGAGCAGCACAGCGATACGTGCTGGCCTGGCTGGTGCCTCGATACCGGCTACCTGCAAGGCGTCATCAAGAATTTGCGCCACGCTCCAGCGCGGGTCGAACGAGCCCAGCGGGTCCTGGTAGATCACGCTGATCTCGCGACGCAACGGCCTGCGCACTGCCTCGCTCACGGCGTTGGCCGGGCGGTTCCAGGGTTGCCCGCGATAAAGCACTTCGCCCTCATCGGGCTGCAGCAGGCCGAGGGCGATGCGTGCCACGGTGGTCTTGCCCGAGCCGGACTCGCCGACAATGCCCAGGGTGCGCCCGGCACGCAGGGTAAAGTCGACGCCCTGCACCACCTGCCGCACCAGCCCGTCCGGGCCGAGGTAGCGCTTGCCCAGGCCACGGCCTTCGAGCAAAACGTCGCTGTGCGAGCGTGCCCGCGGCTCACTGCGCACGCCAACCCGCTCGGGTGACAGCCGGCTGCCGCGCGGGTGCTCGGCCGGTACTGCCGCCAGCAAGGCCTGGGTGTAGGCGTGACGCGGCTGGCGCAGCACCTGCTGCATCGGCCCCTGCTCCACCACTTCGCCATGGCGCAGCACCACCACCTCATCGGCCAGTTGGGCGACCACTGCCAGGTCGTGGCTGATGATCAGCAGCGAGGCGCCACGGGCCTTGATCTGCTGGAACACTTCAAGAATCTGCGCCTGCACGGTGGCGTCCAGTGCGGTGGTCGGCTCGTCGGCGATCACCAGCGCGGGGTCCATGGCCAGGGCACTGGCAATCAGTGCACGCTGGCGCAGGCCACCGGACAACTGCCCGGGCCGCTGGCGAGCACGCAGTTCGACATCCGGCACGCCTACCCGCTCGAGCAACTCATGCACGCGCGCAGTACGGGTGTGGCGGTCACCGTATCCGTGGGTCTGCAGCACTTCGAGAATTTCCTTGCCCACCGGCCGCAGTGGGTCCAGCGACACCAGCGCATCCTGCAGCACGAAGCCGATATCTTTGCCACGCACGGCGCGCCACTGGCGCTCGCTGAGGTCGAGCAGGTCGTGGCCGCCGAAACTCAAGCGACGGGCACTCACCTGCGCTCGCCCACCGGCCAGCCCGACCAGGCAGCGGGCACTGACGCTCTTGCCCGAGCCAGACTCGCCGACCAAGGCCAGGCAACGGCCAGGCGACAAGATGAAGGACAGATCACGGACCACGCTGGCGCCATCAAAGGCCACGTTCAGCCCTTCGACGATCAAGGTCTTGTCGCTCATGGCAGGCGCCCCTCCAGGCGTTGTTGGATGTAGCGGCCAGTCACGGTGGTCGCCAGGGTGGTGAGGACGATGAACAGGCCAGGGAAGAAGGTGAGCCACCAGGCATTGGCGATGAAGTCACGCCCCATGGACAACATGGTCCCCCACTCCGGCGCCGGCGGCCGCGCGCCCAGGCCGAGGAAGCTCAGCGCCGAGGCCCAGACGATGGCCTGGCCAACACCCATGGTCAGCGTCACCACCATTGGCCGCATGGCGTTGGGCAGCAATTGGCGCAGCACGATGCGCGAAGTCGGGTGCCCCAGCGCCCGCGCCGCTTCGATGTAGCCAGCGTTGCGTACCGCCAGCACCTGGCCACGGACCATGCGCGCGTACCCCGGCGCACCGCCCAGCCCGGTGGCGACGATCAACGGGCCGACACCGCTGCCGAACACCGCCACGAACAGCAGCGCCAGCACCAGGCTGGGGAAGGCGAACAGCACTTCCAGCAACCAGCCCACCGCACGGTCCACGCGTGCGCCGCCAAGGCCACCGAGCAGGCCGAGGGCGATGGCGATGGCCATGGAAATGGCCGTAGCCGCCAGGCCGATCAGCAGGCTCTGGCGGGCGCCGTGGATGATCCGCGCGAAGATGTCGCGGCCCGACTGGTCGGTGCCCAGCCAGTGCGCCCAGCTGGGTGGCTGGAAAGCCTCTCGCGGCACGATGGCCAGTGGATCGATGCGGGTGAACAGCCCCGGCGCCAACGCGGCCAGAAGCAATGCGAACAGAAACAGGATCGCCAGGCTTGCGCCCAACGGCGGCAGTTTCACTTGGCGCTGCCGGCGCAATGGCGCGAGCACTTGGCCATGGGTCAGGTCTGTCATGCTGCAGCCTCCTGCTGCCGAGGGTCGATCCACTGGTACAGCAGGTCGACCAGAATGTTCGCCAGCACATAGCCGGCCGCCACTACCAGGCTGATGCCGATCACCAGCGGCAGGTCCTGGGCCTGCACCGCCTGGTACAGCTGGCGGCCCACCCCCTTGCGGGAAAAGATCACCTCGCACACCACCGCCCCACTGATCAGCGCGCCGATGGCCCAGCCCGACAGCGACACACCTGGCAGCAAGGCATGGCGCAAGGCGTGCCGAAAGCGCACGGCCAGGTCACTGAGGCCACGTGTGCGGGCGGTGAGCACGAAGGGTTGATCGAGGGTCAGTTCCAGCGACTCCCGGGTGACCTGGGCAATGAAACCGGCCAACGGAATCGCCAGGGAAAACGCCGGAAGTATCAGGCTGGCAAAGCTGTCGCTACCGGCCGGCGGGAACCAGCGCAGGCCGAAGGCGAATACCGCCAGCAGCACCACGCCGAGCCAGAAGTGCGGCAGCGCCGCGCTGAGGGTTTCCGCCAGCGAGGCGATGCCGCCGACCAGCCTGCCGCGCCCGGCGGTGACCACTGTCAGCAGCAGCACCAGCAGCCAGGCCAGCAGCAGGGCGGCGATGGTCAGTTCCAAGGTCGCCCCGCCCTGCTCGGCCAGCACACGGGTAACCGGCAGGTGCTGCGAGTAGGACACCCCCAAGTCACCTTGCAGCAGGCGCCCGAGGTAGAGCACGTACTGCACGGCCAACGGCTTGTCGAGGCCGTACTCCACGCGCGCGGCTTCAATCGCTTCCGGCGTCGGGTTGCCACTGGGGCCACCGAGAATCGCCAGCACCGGGTCACCCGGCATCAGCCGCAGTGCGAAGAAGGTCAGGGTCGCCACCGCCCACAGCACCAGCACGCCACCGGCCAGGCGGATGGCGGCGCGCCGGCCCAGGGCGGCAAGGCGTTCGCGACGCGGGTCGGTCACCGCGAGTGTCGTCGTAGTCATTTGTTCACCCATGCGTCATAGAGGTAGGTCACCGCCAGCGAAGGTTCCAGTCGCACGCCATGGGCGGTCTTGTAGATACCCAGGCGCGTGCTTTGTGGGTACGTGGTGAGTTGCAGGTACTGCGCGGCGGCCTGTTGCTGTGCCTGGAAGTAGCGCTGGCGGCGCAGGTCCGCATCCTGGGTGGCCAGGGCACTGTCGAGCAGTGCGTCGTAGCCCGGGTCGGCGTAGCCGGAGGAGTTCTGGTGATAGCCGCCAACCCCGGCTGGCTGCACGAACGCGGTGGTGAAGATGATGCGCAGCACGTCAGGGGTGTTGGTATTCCAATAGCCGGTGCGGATGTCATAGTCCCAGGCGGCCTGGCGGGCGGTGACCTGGGCATCGCTCATCTGGTCCAGCACCAGCTCCAGGCCGGCCTGCCGGGTAGTGGCCTGTACCTGCTCCCACAGGGTCAATTCCGACGGCGGCGTGCGCGCACCGATCAGCACGACGGCGCGCAGCCGCTGGCCGTTCCTGGTGCGGTAGCCTTCGCTGTCGCGGCCGGTCCAGCCAGCCTCGTCGAGCAGCCTGGCGGCGCGGGCCGGGTCGTAGTCCTGGCTGCGCTCGAAGTCACCGCTGTAGAACGGCGTGGCCAAGCTCAGCGGGCCACCGGCGCGGGGGAACTCGCCGAAGTACACACTCTTCAGTGCACCCTCGACATCGGCGCTGCGAACGAAGGCCTCGCGTACACGGATGTCGTCGAACGGTGCGCGGCGCAGGTTGAAGGTGCCATTGGTGGGGTTGCCCGGGCGCTGGGCGATGATCAGTTCCACGTCCGGGTTGCGCCGTGCTGCTTCGTGCGACTCTGGTGGCAATGCTTCGATCACATCGACCTCACCGGCCTGCAGCGAGGCGAAGCGCACCGACGGCTCCTGGATGAACTTCCAGACGATGCGTTCCAGGTACGCCGGGCCTTGGTGGCGTGCGGTAGGTGGCGCCCAGTTGTAGGCCGGGTTGCGCACCAGCTCCACCTGATTCTGCCGGTCCCAGCGCACCACCTTGAACGGCCCGCTGCCAACCGGGCTTTCGCAGTTCTGGTCACGGCTGCGTTGCAATGCGGTGGGCGACTGGATGCCGAGAAAGCCCTGGGCCAACACTTCGAGGAAAGCCGCATAGGGCGTCGCCAGAGTGACTTCGGCCGTGTAGGTGTCGAGCACCTTGGTGCCGCGGTACTGGCGGATGTAGCCACCGGCGGTACTGGATTGGGTCTTGGGGTTGGCCATGTGGTCGAGGTTGGCCTTGACCGCTTCGGCATTGAACGGTGTGCCGTCGGTAAATTGCACGTCGCGGCGCAGGTGGAAGGTGTAGCGCAGGCCATCTGGCGAAACCTCCCAGCTTGTCGCCAGCCAGGGGCCGATCTGGCCGTTGCTGTCCATCGACACCAGCGAATCGAGGTACTGCTGGGCAATGAAAACCTGCGGCATGTCGCCGGCCACATGCGGGTCCAGGCAGGTGGGCTCGCGGTCGGTGGCATAGACCAAGGTGCCGCCCTGCTGCGGCTGGGTACTTTGCGCCGTGTGCTGCTCGTTCGGCTTGCAGCCGAGCAAGGCCAGTGCGGTGCAGAGCGGAATCAGGGGGAGGATGGGTGTGTTCAAGGGCGCTCCTGCGGTGACTGGGCTTCGATAGGCCTGTTGCAGGAGTTGTGCCGGGTTCAATGTATTGATTTTATTGGGGTTTGACGGGCGTTAGATGCTGGCGCGGGGGCAAAGTGTCTGCTGTGTGTTGGTGGAGCGACAGTGATACGCCCTTAAGCCCTCACGGAACTGCATGCACTCATTCATTGGCTGGGACTTTGCGAGAGCAACTGTCTTGTTCAAAAATCCAAAAGTTTGCGCAGTTTTTGTGGGAGCGGGCGAGCCCGCGAACACCGGCAAAGCCGGTGCCATCCAATGCGTCGACTGTTTCGCGGGCTCGCCCGCTCCCACAGGTGCGCGAATGGCTTGCGAGCTCAGTTCTCTGCGCCTGCATCAAGGCTGGCACAGGTTTACACGGCAATCCGCGCAAACCAGCTTGGCTGCGCCGCCGGAAGATGAGGTACGGCGTCGAGCAAGGCGCGGGTATAGGCCTGACGCGGCTGGCCGAGCACCTGGGCTGCCGCCCCTTGTTCCACCACCCTTCCCCCTTGCATCACCAACACGTGGTCACTGACCTGCTCCACCACCCCAAGGTCGTGGGAGATGAACAGGCAAGCCAGGTTCAGCTCCGCCTTGAGTTCGGCCAGCAATGCCAGGATTCGCGCCTGCACCGACACATCCAGTGCCGATACCGGTTCGTCCAGCACCAGCACCCTGGGCTTCATGGCCAGCGCCCGGGCAATCGCGATGCGCTGCCGCTGCCCGCCCGACAACTCCAGCGGGCGGCGGTCGAGCAACCCCACCGGCAACTGCACCCGCTCCAGCAACGCCGCCGCCTCGGTGCGCTGCAACGCACGCGGTACACCCGCATGCGCCAGCGCCTCGGCCAATACCCGCAGCACGGTGTAGCGTGGGTCGAACGAGGCCTGCGGGTCCTGGAACACCACCTGGATCCCCTGCCGTGCCTGGCGCTGCTGCGCGGCAGACAACGCAAGCCAATCCTGCCCGGCCAGTTGCAGGCTGCCTTGCTCCGGCCGCTCCAGCCCCAGCAGGATGCGTCCCAGCGTGCTCTTGCCGGAACCGGACTCGCCCACCACGCCAAGGGTTTGCCCGGCGCGCAACTGCAGCGACACATCGTCCAGCACCTGACGCAGCCGGCCGTCCGGCCCGACAAAGGCCTTGCTCAGGCCACGCGCCTCCAGCACCACGGGTTGTTCGTCCACGCCATTCTCCACCAGCGCCAGGGCCGGCGCCGCCGGACGTTTGAAATGTACCGCCCGAGCCGCACCCAGCAGGCGCTGGGTGTAGGGGTCCTGCGGGTCCTGCAGGATCTGTTCGACACTGCCCTGCTCCACCACCACCCCATGGCGCATCACCGCCACCCAGTCGGCCAGGCGCGCGACCACGGCCAGGTCATGGCTGACCATCAACAGGCTGTTGTCGCGCTCGCGCAGGTGTTCCAGCAGGTCGAGAATCTGTGCCTGCACCGTGGCGTCCAGCGCGGTGGTGGGCTCGTCAGCGATCAACAGGCGTGGCTGACAGGCAATGGCCGAGGCGATCAGGGCGCGCTGCCTGAGGCCTCCGGAAAGCTGCCACGGGTATTGCCGGGCACGGACTTCGGGTTCAGGCACCCCGACCTGGCGCAACAGCTCAAGTACCCGCAGACGGCGCTGCTCCGCGGCCAGGTCGGTGTGCAACAGCAATGGCTCTTCGATCTCTGCACCCACGCGTCGCAGTGGGTCGAGCGAACCCAGCGCATCCTGCATGACAAAGCCGATGTGCTCGCCACGCAAGCGCTGCCACGCGCGCTCATCGAACTGGCGCAGGTCCTGCCCGGCAAAGGCCAGGCGCTGCGCCTGCACATGGGCACCGGCACCGGTCAGGCCGACCAGGGTACGCGCCGTGACGCTCTTGCCCGAGCCCGATTCGCCCACCAGTGCCAGGCACTGCCCTGCGCGCAACTGCAGGTCGACGCCGTGCACCACTGGCACACCATTGAAGCTCACGTGCAAGCCGCGGATGTCCACCAGCGGTGCCTGGTTCTTCTCGAAGATGTTCATGCGCGTCTGCCCTCGCTACGGCGCAGCCAGTCTCGGCCGATGACGGTGATGGAAATGACGGTCAGGGTGATCGCCAGCGCAGGCCAGGCCATCAGCCAGGGCGCGTTGGCCATGAAGTTGCGCGCCACTGCCATCATCGCGCCCCACTCCGGCACGGGAGGTGGTGCGCCGAAGCCGAGGAAGCTCAGCGCAGCGGCGGCGGTGATGGCGCCACCCAGGCCGATGCAGGCCAGGATCAGCACGGGTTGGACTGCGTTGGGCAGCACATGCCAGAACACCACAGCCAAGGGCCTGCGGCCCAGCGTGACGGCTGCATCGACGAAGCCGGCACGCCGGATGGTCAGGGTCTGGGCGCGTACCAGGCGCGCATAGCGCGGCACCGAGGCGATGCCGACGGCAAGGATCAGGTTGCTGGTGCCTTGGCCGAACAGGGTGATTATGACCAGCGCCAGTAGCAGGTCCGGGAAGGCCAGCAGCACATCGACAGCGCGCATCAGCAGGTTGTCCAGCCAGGCTGGAGCCAGGCCGGCGAGCAAGCCGAGCAGCGTGCCCAGGCCAAGCCCGACCAGGGTGGCGGCCAGGCCGATGAAGAGCGATGGGCGGGCGCCATGGATCAGGCGGCTGAGGACGTCGCGGCCGTTCTCGTCGCTGCCCAGCCAGAAGGCGGGGCTTGGCGGGTGGTAAGCCAGGCGGGCGTCGGCGGCCAACGGGTCGGTTGGCGAGAGCCAGTTGGGGAAGGTTACTGCCAGCAGTATCAGGCCCAATGTGATCCAGGCCAGCGCCAGGCCAGGGCGAACCTGCCAGCTGCTGGTCACTGTGTTTGGTATGGATACGATCGCGTTCATGTCTGTCCTTCTTGTGTCGCCTGTACTGGCCTCTTCGCAGGTAAACCCGCTCCCACAGGATCACCGCAAAGGCTGAATCCGTGCGGTCCCTGTGGGAGCGGCTTCAGCCGCGAACAAGGGCGAAGCCCTTGCCATGTGGGCTACGGCGCCGGGTTGGGAATACGGCGGTGCACGGCCTGGATCTCGGCCAGTACTTCATCGCTCAGTTGCACATCCAGTGCACTCAGGTTTTCCTGCAGCTGCAGCAAGGTGGTCTGCCCGGTAATGGCACTGGCCACGAACGGCTGGCGTATGACGAAAGCCAGGGCCAGTTGCGCCGGTGTCAGCCCATGCTCCCGCGCGATCCGCACGTAGCTGGCAATCGCGTCGTTGGCCTCCTCGCTGCCGTAGCGATTGAACGTGCGATACACCGACGACAATCGCGAACCCTCCGGCCTTGCCCCGTTCAGGTACTTGCCGGTCAACGCCCCGAACGCCAGCGGCGAATAGGCCAACAGGCTGATCCCTTCGCGATGGCTGAACTCCGACAGGCCGTTCTCGTACAAGCGATTGAGCAGGCTGTACGGGTTCTGAATGCTGGCAATGCGCGCCAGGCCCTTGTCCTCGCTGTGCCGCAGAAACTGCGCCACACCCCACGGTGTTTCGTTGGAGACACCGATATGGCGCACCTTGCCGGCCTTTACCTGCTCGTCCAGCACCGCAAGGGTTTCTTCGATGGCTGCCGTCTGCGGATGGTCGTCGACGTAGGGGTATTCACGGATGCCGAAGAAGTTGCTGGTGCGGTCGGGCCAGTGCAGTTGGTAGAGGTCCAGGTAGTCGGTGTGCAGGCGGCGCAGGCTGCCCTCCAGGGCCGCGACGATGTTCTTGCGGTCGTGGTGCGACAGGCCATCGCGAATGTGCACCTGGCCGCCTGGGTCACGGGCCGGGCCGGCGATCTTGCTGGCCAACAGGACCTTGTCGCGGTTGGCGCGGGCCGCCAGCCAGGTGCCGATGTAGCGCTCGGTGGTGGTCCAGGTTTCAGCGCGGGTGGGCGTGGGGTACATCTCGGCGGTGTCGATGAAGTTGATGCCTGCAGCAAGGGCAGCGTCCAGTTGCTGGTGAGCATCCTGTTCGCTGTTCTGGTGCCCCCAGGTCATGGTGCCGAGGCTGAGCAGGCTGACTTGCAGGTTGGTGTGGCCGAGTGGGCGGTAGCGCATGGGTGCATCCTTTTGAATGTGTGTCGGGTTTCAGATCCTGGGGCTGCCTTGCAGCCCATCGCCGGCAAGCCAGCTCCCACAGGATCACCACAGGTTTCAGGTTTGCCCGGCACCTGTGGGAGCTGGCTTGCCGGCGATTGGGGCGCAAAGCGCCCCCTAAGCAGCGAACTGGTTGTGTGCCTTGGGCAACCCCAGGTGCTCACGCAGGGTGGTGCCGGTGTATTCGGTGCGGAACAACCCACGCTTCTGCAGCAGCGGCACCACCTCTTCGACGAACACCCGAGCACCCGACGGGAACATGTCGGGCATGATGTTGAAACCATCCCCCGCCCCCGCCAGGAACCACTCGGCCAGGGTATCGGCGACCTGTTCCGGGGTACCGACGGCCAACCGGTGCCCGACCAGAATCCGCCGCGACAGCTGGCGAATGGTCAGGTTCTCGCTGCGCGCCAGGTTCAACTGGGCCTCCAGAAAACCATGCGACCCCCGCTCGAAATCTGCCACCGCGCCAATTCGCGCCCAGGGCAATGGCGCATCCGGGTCCAGCTCGCTGGCATCGATGCCGATACGCCCTGCCACCTGCTGCAACAGGCCGTGCTCGCCATGCCAGGCATTGAGCTCGTCGAAACGTGCATGGGCCTCGGCCTCGGTGCTGCCGATCACGGTCGACAGGCCGGGCATGATCTTCAGGTGCTGCGGGTCACGGCCCCAGGCTTTGGCCCGTGCCTTCATCTCCCGATAGAACGCCTGCCCGTCGGCCAGGGTGGTCTGGGTGGTGAAGATCGCATCGGCATAGCGCGAACCCAGTGCCTTGCCACCTTCGGAAGAGCCGGCCTGCACCAGTACCGGCCTGCCCTGCGGCGAGCGCGGCAGGTTCAGCGGCCCCTTGACCTGAAAGTGCTTACCCTTGAAATCCAGGGTGTGGACCTTGCCCGGGTCGGCAAAACGGCCGGCGCTGCGGTCACCGATGATCGCGTCGTCCTCCCAGCTGTCCCAAAGCTTCAGGGTCACGTCGACGAACTCCTCGGCCCGCCCGTAGCGGTCCACATGCAACGGCGCACCAGCCAGGCCGAAGTTGTGTGCTGCCGCGTCACCGGCATTGGTCACCACATTCCAGGCTGCGCGGCCGCCGCTGATGTGGTCCAGCGAGGCAATTCGCCGGGCCAGGTTGAAAGGTTCGTTGTAAGTGCTGGAGCAGGTCGCGATCACGCCGATGCGCTCGGTGGCGGCCGCCACTGCGGTAAGCAGCACGGTCGGCTCCAGGCGCCCGCCAGGCTGGGCGGACACATCCGGCGGCAACGCCGGGCCATCGGCAAGGAAGATCGCATCCAGGCAACCGCGCTCGGAAATACGCGCGATATCGCGGTAATAGTTGACGTCGATATAGGCGTCGATTGCCGCCTCACCCTGGCGCCAGGCGCCGGAATGCGAGCCGAAGCCGAGGATGTTCATGCCCAGGCTCATCTGTTTCGTGGTCATGCCGGTTCTCCTGATCAGACTGCGCTGGCTTCGTCGCCGCTGCCCTGCCCTTCGCTGGCGCTGGCATGAAGAGCACGCCAGGCCTGGGCCGGGCTGATGCCATTTAGGTAGTAGTTGCCCAACGCCTGCTCGCGGTAGATCGCCGGGTTGTGCGAAGCCAGGGTGCGGGCATTGCGCCAGTGGCGGTCGAGGCGCCGGGCATTGCTGGTGGCCGATGCGCCGCCGACTTCGAACAGCAAGGTGCTCGCTTCCAGCACTTGCGGCAGAACGATCTGCTGCGCCTGAAAGGCATGGATCTCGGCGTTGGTGTAAAGCTGCTCGGCTACCTCCCCTTGCTGGCCGGCTTCGTACACCGCCTGCAGGCTCTGGCCCACGGCGGTGACTTGCGCATCGGCGGCGAAGGCCAGGCTCGACAGGCGACCGATCACCGCCTGCACCCGCGGGTCTGCGGCCGGCTGCGACTGCCCCGGCACACCGAAGGCGCGGGTGCGGCCCTGGACGAACGCTACGGCATCGGCCAGTACCGCCTGGCCGATACCCGCCAGGGTGGCCAGATGCACCGCCTGGTAGAACGCGGTGAGGTACGACTCGGCACGCAACTCGCCCTTGGCGAAACGGCGCAGCAAATGCTGCGGCTGCACGCTGACCCGGGTGAAACGGGTGGTGCCACTGCCAGTCAACCGCTGGCCGAAGCCGTCCCAGTCGTCGACCCGCTCCACGCCCGGCGCACGGGTCGGCACCACGAGGCTGACAAAGTCGTCGCCATGGTTGGCCACTGCCGCCACCCAATCGGCGTACAACGTGCCGGTGCAGTAGTACTTTTCGCCGTCCAGGCGGTAACCGCCTTCGTCTTCGCTCAACTGCACGCTATTGCCGGTACTGTCGGTGCGCTCGGCCATGGCCGCGCCCCACAGTTCACCGGCGACCACGCGGGCGAACCAGTAGTCCTGGGAGGCGGCGTCGCCGGACGACAGCCGCCCTTCGACGAAGCCGAAGTGGGCGCGGAATATCTGCGGCAGGTTGGAGTCGGCCTGCCCCAGGCGCACCAGCTGGCGCAGCAACTGCGGCAAGGTTGCGCCTGAGCCGCCGTGGCTGCGTGGCACGCGCAGGGCGCCGAAGCGGGCCTCGCGCAACCAGGCCACCGGCTCATGGGCCAGGGTGCGCTGCTGCTCGCGGGCCACCGCGCCTTCGGCAATACGCGCATAGATCGGCGCGAAACGCGCATCCAGTTCGGCATCGGTAATCGTTGTTTGGCTCATGATGGTTCCTTTCTCGTGAATTCAGACGCGTGCGGTGCGCGGGTCGATGGCCTGGGTCGCCAGGTCCACCAGCAGGTTGACCAGCACGTAGATCGCTGCCGCCAGCAGGGTTACGCCGAGTACCAGTGGCACGTCCTTGCTGGCGGTAGCGTCGAGCATCAAACGGCCAATGCCTTGGCGGCCGAACAGCAGTTCCAGCACCACGGCGCCGCCGAGCAGGCTGGCGAACACGTAGCCGGCCAGGGTCACCAGCGGCACCAGGGCATGGCGCAGGGCGTGGCGCAGACGCACAGCGATATCACCCATGCCACGTGCACGGGCCTGGGTGATGAAGGGTTGTTCCAGCACCTGCTCCAGCGACTGGCGCAACACCTGTGCAAGCACCGCCGCGATCGGCAGCGCCAGGGCCAGGCTCGGGAGCACCAGCGAGCGCCAACCGCTGGACCCGGACGGCGGTAGCCAATGGAAGTGAAACGCGAAGGCCAGCAGCAGCACCGTGCCGATCACGAAGTTGGGGGCCGAGGACAGCAACAGCTCGATGCCCGACACCACCGCGCGCAAACGCCGCCCGCGGTTGGCGGTGAGCAGCGCCGAGGCCACCGCCAGCAGCACCGCCAGCACAGCCGCGCTGCTGGCCAGCGCCAAGGTCGCGGCGGCCTGCTCGCCAATCGCCTGGCCGACCGGTATGCGCAACCGGTACGACTCGCCCAGGTCGCCCTTGGCCAGGCGCGCCAGGTAGTGGCCGTATTGCACCCACAGCGGTTGATCGAGGCCGTATTCGGCGCGCACCTGGGCCAGCAGCGCTTCGCTCGGCATGGCATCCGGGCCGCCGAGGATCGCCAGGGCGGTGTCGCCACCGCTGTGTTGCATGCCAAGGAAGGTCAGGCTGGCCGCCGCCCATAGCACGATCACACCGTCACGCAGGCGGCGCAGCAAGATGATCAGCAGTTTCATGGTTGCTCCTTTGCCAGCCACACGCTGGTGAACAGGGGAACGTTGTGCGAACCATCGAACAGCACACCGCCGACCGCGTTGCGGTAGGCCAGCAGCATCTGGCTTTCCACCGAGGGCACGGCCGGCACGGTCTCGCCCAGGCGTTGCTGGGCCTGGCGATACAGCTCGCGGCGTTGCGTCGGGTCGGTGCTGCGTCGGGCGGCACCGAGCAACTGGTCGAGGGTGGCATCACGGAAGTGGCCGACGTTCTGGCCGATCATTCGTGCGCTGGGGATGGATTGGCTGTGGTAGAGGATGTACAGGCCATCGGCCGTGTTGGTGTGCCAGTAGCCGCCGCCGATGGCGTCGAAGTTGCCGAGGTAACGCAGCTCCATGACCTTGCTGAGCGGCAGCAGCTCGATGCGCAGGTCGAAGCCGACCTTGCGCAGGTCTGCCTGGGCAGCCACCGGGACATTGGCCGGGAACGCCGGGTTGTCATAGGTCAGCAAGGTCGCCCCGAGGCGCCGGCCATCACGGCTGCGATAGCCTTCGCCGTCACGCCCGGTCCAGCCGGCGGCGTCGAGCAAGCGCCCTGCTTCGACCGGGTCGAAGGCCAGGGCCTCGCGGGCCACCGGGTCATAGCCGGGGGTATTCACGGCGAGGAAATCCCCCTTGGCCAGGTACTCGCCGAAGCCGGAGATCCATGCCAGGCCATCACGGTCGATGGCCTTGGCCACGGCCTGGCGCACCCGCACGTCATCGAACGGCGCACGGTCGACATTGAAGGTGATGCTGCGCGACGGGTTGCCCTTGCGAATGCGGTTGCGCAGGGTCAGCTTCGGGTTGGCGCGGATCGCCGCGGCATTCTGCGCCGGTGCGTCCAGGGCCATGTCGTTGTCGGCAGCTTCCAGCGAGGTGTAGCGGATCATCGCTTCGGGCACGTAGCTCAGCTCGATGCCGTCCAGGTAGGCCTCGCCCTGGTGGTTGATCGCCGGCGGTGCCCAGTCGTACCCCGGGCGGCGGACAAAGCTGGCACGCTGGTCGCGCACCCAGCCGGTCAGCACGAAAGGCCCGGTGCCGATGGGCTGGCTGGCGATGGTCTTCGGCGCCTCGAGGATCTGCCGTGGCGAGATCATCCCCAGCCAGGCCTGCGACAGCACATCGAGAAACGGCGCATAGGGCGCACGCAGGGTCGCCTCGAATGTGTACTCGTCCACCACCCGCCCCTGCAGGTACGGCGCGATGTAGGCGGCGGCCAGTGGCGACTTGGTCACGGGGTCACGCATGTGTTCGAGGTTGACCCGCACCGCCTCGGCGTTGAAGCGCTCGCCATCGCTGAAAGTGACGTCGTCACGCAGGTGGAAGGTGTAGGTCAGGCCGTCGGCGCTGATGTCCCAGCTTTTCGCCAGCCACGGCGTGAGGGTGCCGTCCTCGGCCTGGTACACCAGGCAGTCGAACAGGATGCGGCCCATCCACTGCATGTTGCCGTTGGACAGCGCGTGTATATCGAAGCTGCCAGCGTCGCTCGCCGCCGACACGCGCAGGGTGCCACCGCGCTTGCCGGGCTGCTGCTCGACGAAGTCGCTGGCCGGGTAGCGCATCACGCCGTTCACTTCGCTGAGCGCTTCACCCTTGAACAGCGCCTGGCTCTGCGCGGACGTGGCGGGTGAGCAGACGGCAACCAACAGCGCACTGGCCACCAGGCATGTATTGAATAATCGGGAATTCGGCTGCACAACGGGCCCTTTATATAGACGGCTACATAAAGGGCTATTGCAGTTGTCGTGCCAGCGCTAACACTGCGCATTCACTGAGGTTAGTTCAAACCGCCTGACGCATTAACCATACAAACTGTTTAATCCCTGTTGCGCTGACAACATCCAACCCTGTGGGCTGCGCTGTCGCGTAGATAACTGAAATTGCAAGCAATCCGCATCCCCTGTGGGAGCGGCTTCAGCCGCGAAGAATCCAACGCGCTGAATGGCACCGGCTGCGCCGGTGTTCGCGGCTAAAGCCGCTCCCACAGGTTGCGACATAGCATTCGGATATTTGGATATAACCTGCACTGTTCCGCAAACAACAGGGGCGCAACAAAATTTGCTGTTTTATTCAGCACTTCACACTAAAACTTTGGCCACACCCCCAAACTTCCGGCCTTTCGCCAGCTGGCACAGAAACTGCTCTTACACATTTCGACAGGCCTGACTATTCCCATAGAACGCCGAGGACCTACGATGACTTGCAAGGAATTGAACGATGCGTGCGATTCAACCCCAACCACTGCGCCTGGCCATCCGCCACGCCGCCCTGGCCACCGCGGCCACGGCCCTGCTGGCCCCGGTCACGGTACTGGCCGCTGAGCAAACCCTGGGCACGGTGACCGTGCAGGCCGCCAAGCAATCCGAAGTGCAACAGGCCGCCAGCGCCCTGGCCGAGGTGCCCGGCGGCACCAGCGTGGTCGACAGCGAAGAGGTCGCCAAAGGCCGCACTGCCACACTGCAGGACACCCTCGGCTACCAGCCCGGGGTATTCGTGCAGTCAACCGGCGGCAACGACGCGGCGAAGATCTCGATCCGCGGCTCCGGTGCCAACACCTCGCCCGGCTATTTCCGTGAGGGCATCAAGTTCCTGTTCGACGGCCTGCCGCTGACCGGCCCTGGCGGCACACCCTACGAATTCCTCAACGCCAGCGGCGTGAACTACACCGAGATCCTGCGCGGCGCCAACGCCTTCCAGTATGGTGCGCTGACCCTCGGCGGCGCGGTCAACTTCGTCAACCACAGCGGCTACAGCGCCCCCGGCCTGCGCGTGCGCGCCGAAGCCGGCAGCTACCACTACCAGAAGCAGAGCATCAGCTACGGTGGGGTCGAGGGCGACCTGGACTACTACCTGCAGGCCGACAACTACCGCAACGAGGGTTTCCGCGACTACAGCCTGTCGAAGAGCTCGGGCATCGTCGCCAATGCCGGCTACCGCTTCAGCCCCAAGCTGGAAACCCGCCTGCTGCTGCGCTACCGCGACGAAACCCACAACGACCCAAGCGCCACCACCCTCGACGCCGCGCTGCACCACCCGCGCCGCGCCAGCGCCACCGCCGAGAGCAGCGGTGCCGGTGCACGCCGCCCGGGCAGCATCTGGGTGGGCAGCAAGACCACTTATACCTTTGACGACGATGCACGGCTGACCTTCGGCCTGTCGTATCACGACTATCGCCATACCAACAGCCCGCGCAGCCCGAGCAATCCCAGTTACTGGGACTGGCACGACCTCGGCCTGCTGCTGGGCTACGACCGGGTCGACTACCTGTTCGGCCACGAAAGCCGCAGCAGCATCGCCTTCACCTCCACCCAGCACCTGCGTGGCGGGGTGAACTCGGCCAACGACGACAAGCTGTCGCTCAAGCAGGTCAACTACAAGGATTCGTTCGACCGGGTGATCGCCCTGGGCAACGATATCAACCTGGTCGACAACCTCTGGCTTACCAGCGGCGTGTCGTTCATCAACGTGCGGCGCAAGATCAACATCGACCACGCGGTGAACCCCAACACCACCAACTTCCCGCAGCACGTGGACTACGACAACTGGAGCGTCGCCCCGCGCATCGGCCTGCGCTACGAGTTCAGCCCGAACCTGCAGGTATTCACCAACTTCAGCCGCAGCATCGACCCGCCTGCTTCCTGGGAATACTCGGGCTCCGGGCCGACCCTGCCTTACATCCGCCCGTTGGTGGAGCAGAAGGCCAACACCTTCGAGGTCGGTATCAAGGGCTCGCACGGCATCTTCGATGGCAGCCTGGCACTGTACCGCTCGTGGATCCACGACGAGCTGCTGAATGTGCAGATCATCCCCGCCACGTCATCGTCGGCTGCGGTCACCGGTGCCTTCAACGCCTCACCGACCATCCACCAGGGTGTCGAGGCCGGCCTGAACACCCGCCTCTGGGAAAACCCGCAGGGCGACCTGGTACGCTGGCGCCAGGTGTACACCTACAACGACTTCTACTACCGGCATGACGACACCTTCGGCGACAACCAGTTGCCGGGCGTGCCCAAGCACATCTATCAGGGCGAGTTGCAGTACCAGGACCACAGCGGCTGGTACACCGGAATCAACGTGCAGTCGGCCTCGCGCACGGCAGTGGACTATGCCAATACCCTGTATGCGCCGTCGTACACCATCTGGGGGGCGAACCTGGGGTATGAGGCGCCGAAGGGCAACTGGAAGGTGTCGCTGGACCTGAAGAACCTGGCGAACAAGGCGTACGTGACGGCGGTGACGCCGGTGTACAACGCGCGCGGGCAGGATACTGCGTCGTTCTGGCCGGGGGATGGGATTGGCGCGTACGTGGGGGTCGAGTTCAGGTACTGACCACGCAGCAACGTGTTTGATGGCACGTCCATTGCGCATTCGAAATCGAGCGCCGCCCCACGGCGCTCGGTTTCCAGGAGCGCTGTTCGTACCGAAGGGCTTCACGGTGCAAGTGGAAGGTTTCAGCATTGACCTGAATCAATCAAACGCCATAGGCGGTGTTGTAAACAGCACACCAAACATATGGGAATGCAGTTTGATGAGCGAGTCCAACCAGGCAACCAGAATTATCTGCAACAATCTTGAACTGGCCGATCAATTGCGCCAGCTGTTGGCGCCCATAGCACCCGATTGCGAAGTGCTGAGTACGCCTGGCAATTGCAGCGCCGTACCGCTTTGCCGCTGGCTCGGTGAAGCAAAGTTGGGCTCGGCTGGGCAGGTACAGGCCGCTTTGCTGGATGCCACCGAGGTTCTCGAACAGACCCGACACGCCTTCAAATCCCGCGAACTGGGGCTGCTGCGGCGACGCTTGGTTGCATTGCTGGATAAATTGTCGGAAGATCCCCAATGATGTGAATGTGCCATCACCAGGTTCCGCCCTGCGGGAACCGGCTTTGCCGAGCAGGATAATAGGCCTGAAAGACGAAGCGCCGTGGCAACAAGTTCTTGAGCAGAACTTGTTGCCACGGCGCTTTTTTTTGGTTCAGCGGAAAGGAATCTTCACCAACACCGGGGGATGCGAATGAAGGTGACAAAAGACCTCGAGGAATTGCTCAAGCGTATCCGTCTCGATCACGCAGAGATTGCCGAACGCTTTCGCTTTCTCGACTGGAGCGCCGAAGACGCCAGGCGACTAGGCGCGGCAGCTCAGTACATGGCCCCGTCCCAGCAGGCTTTCGTCGACCATTTGTACCGTCACCTGGCCGAATTCTCCACGCCGTCTGCATTGCTTCGCACGCCGGAGGTCACCGCCCGTTTGAAGCAGAGCCAGGCCGAGTACTACCAGTGCCTGTGGGGCGGCCCCTACGATGAAACCTACGTCAACGGCCGCCTGCGTATCGGCGTGATCCACCAGCAGATCGGCCTGGAACTGAAGTGGTACCTTGGCAGCTATCGGCTGTACCTCGACGACATGCTGGAAAGCGTGTTCGGCGACAGCCCGGATGCCACGCTCTATTCAAGCCTGTTGAAGGCGGTGTTCTTCGACATGACGTTGGCCATCGATACCTACAGTGCGGCCCAGCACAAGGCGCTGGAAGATAGCGAGGCTCGCTTTGCCCGCGCGCTACGCGGTGCCAACGACGGGCTGTGGGACTGGCACGTCGACCAGGATCGGCTTTACGTCTCGGAGCGCTGGGCCAGCATGCTCGGCCTCAGCCGCGATAGCATCGGCGAGAGCAGTTCCAGTTGGTTCGGCCGCGTGCACCCGGATGACCTGCCGGATTTTCGCCATGCCATCGATGCCCATCTACAAGGGCAGACATCGTCCGTTCACCATGAGTACCGTATCCGCAAGCACAACGGTGACTACATCTGGGTCCTCGTGCGGGGGGTCGCCGAAATGACCACCCCTGGCGAGCTACGCATGGCGGGTTCGCAGTCCGATATCAGTGCACGCAAGGATGCCGAGCAGCGCCTCCAACATACCGCCCAGCACGACCCGTTGACCGGCCTGGCCAACCGCATCCGGCTTGACGAGCAGATGCAGAAGACCTTCAGGAAGCAGCGCAAGGGCGGTGACTACGAAGCGTTGCTGTTCATCGACCTGGACCGCTTCAAGTTGATCAACGATAGCCTCGGCCACAACGTCGGTGATCGCGTGCTGGTGGAAGTGGCTGTGCGCTTGAAAGAATCCCTGCGCCCCACTGACCAACTGTTCCGCTTCGGCGGCGACGAATTCATCGTCCTGCTTCACGACCTCACCTGCGACCGCGACGCCGAGCAGATATCCCAGCGCATCCTCGACAACCTGCATCAACCGCTGCACATGGACGGTCGTACCCTGGTGGTCAGCGCCAGCATCGGTATCGCGCCATTGCACGACAATGGCAAAGCCCTGGATGTGCTGCAGGCTGCCGACCTTGCCCTCTACCGAGCCAAGTCTGCCGGCAAGGCGCGCTTCGCCCACTACGACGAAACATTGCAAGACACGGCACAGCAGCATCTGGAACTGGAGTCCGCGCTAGGCCAGGCACTGCAACAGAATGAATTCGAACTGTACTACCAGCCAATCTATCGCCTGGACCAAGGGGCACCGCGGGTGACCGGGGTCGAAGCGCTGCTGCGGTGGCGCCATGGCGAACGCTTGATCTCGCCACTGGAGTTCATCCCTGCGCTGGAGGAGTCGGGAGCGATCATCCGCGTCGGCGAATGGGTACTGCGCCAGGCCTGTCAGCAGACCCGAGCCTGGCAACTGGCCGGGCATGAGCGTCTGCGCTGTTCGGTGAACATTTCCAGCACCCAATTGCAACAAGCCGACTTCACCCTCCGGCTGATCGATATCCTGCAAGAAAGCGGCCTGCCTCCCGCCAGCCTGATCCTGGAGATCACCGAAAGCCAATTGATGCATGACGACATCGGCACATTGGCCTGCCTGCATGAGTTGACCAGCCTTGGTGTTCTGCTGGCGCTGGACGACTTCGGCACGGGTTACTCCTCGCTTGGCTACCTCACACGCTTTCCGCTGCACATCCTCAAGCTCGACAAGAGCTTCATCACCGGCGTTCCTTACGAGAACAAACAGAGCGCGATCAGCCAGGCGATCATCGTTCTCGGCCGTAGCCTTGGCCTGGAAGTAGTGGCCGAAGGCATCGAGAGTTCGGCACAACTCGAATTCGTGGTTGGTGAAGGCTGCCATTACGCCCAAGGCTACTGGTTCAGTCGGCCACAACCTGCCGCCCAGATACAACATCTGCTCAGCACAGAAGACCGTTTCGAGGGGAGCGCAGTTACCCGGCGGGTACCCATCAGTTCAGGAGAAAAACAATGAAAACCAATCTTCCGGTCAGTGGTCGTGCCGTCGAGTTCAGTGCAAACGCGAACATTCTTTCAACAACCAACCCCAAGGGCGCCATCACCTACGTCAATCCCGACTTCATCAACATCAGCGGTTTCAGTGAAGCCGAATTGCTCGGCGTCAATCACAACATCGTGCGCCACCCGGACATGCCGCCAGAAGCTTTTGCGCATATGTGGCAGACACTCAAGGATGGGCGCTCGTGGATGGGGCTGGTAAAAAATCGCTGCAAGAATGGTGACCACTACTGGGTCAGCGCCTACGTCACGCCGATGCAGCGCAATGGCGAAACAGTGGAGTACCAATCGGTTCGCACACTCCCGACCAAAGCGCTGGTGGAAGCCGCTGAACATCTCTATGCACAGTTGCGTAGTGGTAGAAAGACCAACTGCCTGCGTATGTCACGGCTGTCCGTCGGCATGCGCCTGGCACTTGTCAGCACTGGCGTGAACCTGCTGTGCTTTGCGGCCTTGGGCTTGCTGGGCGCGTTGTCCTGGAGCCATGCCGCCCTCTCCATGCTGCTATCGAGCTTGCTGCTCGGCGGCCTGTTGCGCTTCAGCCTGCGCCCCCTCGACGCCCTTGCCCGAAAAGCCAGGAATATCGCCGACAACCCTCTGAGCCAGATACTCTACAGTGGCCGCCGCGACCAATTTGGCCAGATCGATTTCACTTTGCAAATGCTCGAAGCCGAGACCCGGGCAATAGTCGGACGCATTGCCGATTCGTCCCGCCAGTTGAGCAAGGAAGCCGAAGAGCTCGTGTCTGCAGTGGACAACAACAATTGCGCGACCCTCCGCCAGCAGGGGGAAACTGCCCAGGTAGCCAGCGCAATAACCCAGATGGCCAGCAGTGTGCAGGAAGTGGCGCGCAACGCTCAGCTCACCGCCAGCGCCGCGAACCTGGCCAATCAGGAATCCGACCGCGGCCAGCAACTGGTCGAGCAGACCCGCCAGCACATTGATAGCCTCGCCAACGAGGTGCAACAGACCAGCATGGTGATTCATCAACTGGAACAGCATGGCAATGAAATTGACCGCGTACTCGAGGTGATTCAAAGCATCGCCGAACAGACCAACCTGCTTGCCCTCAATGCCGCCATCGAGGCTGCCCGCGCCGGCGAGGCCGGCCGCGGTTTTGCGGTGGTCGCCGACGAGGTGCGCGGGCTGGCTTCGCGGACCCAGCAATCCACCGCGCACATCCAGGGCACCATCGATACCTTGCGACGCTCCACCGGGGATGCCGTACTTGCGATGCAGCGCAGCCACAGCAAGGCCGGCGTCAGCGTGGAGCAGGCACTGCTGGCCGCCCGGGCGCTGGACGGGATCACCCAGCGCGTCGATGAGATAAGCGGCATGAGTGTGCAGATCGCTGCCGCTGTAGAGGAGCAGAGCGCGGTGGGTGACAGCATCCAGTGCAACCTGGCCGGTATCAGCCAAACCACTCAGAAAAGCGTGCTTGCCAGCAACCAGAGTCGCACCACTGCCGCCCACGTCGCCAAGCTGGCCGAACGCCTTCAACTGCTGTCGACGCAACTTTGGCGGCGCCAGCGCAATGGGTGACGGGTTCGCACCAGACTCCCAAGCCAACCCTCACAAGCCGGCCTGCGTGGTCGACCCCAGCTTGGGCGACTTCTGCAACAACCCTCGTGGCAACTGGAAACCTTTGAAAGGCTCTTGCGTAATAGGGTTGAAGGCTTTCTGCGCGTTAAGCCTGTAGCGCATCACGCCATCGCCGGTCCTGAAGCTCAGGTCCACGCTGGTCGCCGTGCGCCCATTGAGCGAGCCACGGCTGAGCAAGCGGAACATGGACCAGGGGCCACGGTACTCAAGCCTGCTGCTGTTCCCGTTCTGCCGGAGCAAGGTCAGGTTACTGCGCACCTGCTGCCCCAAGGTATTGGGCCAGACGATACCGGTGATCTGGCTCGGGCCATGGGTGTAGGGAATCAATTGACCGTCAAGGTCCAGCAAGCTTGTACGCTGGTTGGCACTCAGGCCCAACGGCTCGATGCTGAACTGCACACTGAGGTTGCCGCGCTGATCGAAGAAGGTCTCACGGATACGATCTGCCCGCTCCAGCTGTTCGAGCACATCACTGCGGATCAGTGACTGCCCCTGCTGGCCGGCCTGCAGGGCTTCGAGGTTATCCCTCAGGAAGACCTTCAGGTATTGATCATGGAACTGCTGCAGCCGCCCCTTCGGCCCGAAGAAGGCTTCAAAGTCGTCCAGCGAAGCGTCGGGAGCTTTCACGACGAAGGGGTAGCGCCCTGCCAGGCGCTGCTGGAAGAAGCTGTACACCTCGGCGTCCCAGCGTCGTTCCAACTCGCGCAGGGCTTCGACATTCAGCACTTGTGCTGTTTGATCGGCCATTTTTCTGACCTGGTGGTTGATCGGTTCGGGTAAGCCGGTGGCCACCCGCTGCAGGGTGCCGATGGGGTCTTGCCCTGCCATCGAGAATCGCTGATGCACGGCCTGCAGCGCGGCCTTGCCTCGGTCGGGGCTGTCCTGCACCGCCTTGGCATAGTCGTGCACGGCCGCGATGGCAGCAAGGGTCTCGTCGTAGTAGCTGGGTTTCTCACCGGTTGCCTGCAGCATGGCACTCAGCCCGGCAAAGGCCCGCTGAATGGCCCAGGCCTGTTGTTGATCAGGCCTGCCACTTGTCGGCTGCAACGCTTCGACCTCCCCGGCTGCCTCAGCGACAACGGCTGATGAAAGCGAAGTGTTGTTCCTCACTGTGTCCAGCAACCGATGCAGAGGTGCTGCTGGCCCGGTCAACTGCTGCAGGATCGCGACACCATGATCCAGGTCGCGGAAGTCGGCCACCGAGAAGGCGTTCAAGGCTCGACGCCAACTGTCAATGAAATCGGCGCTGTACAGGTTACGTAGCCGCTCGCCCAGCGCCTCCCGGTCGGCATCCGAGTAATCGAGCTGGTCGCGCTCGCCCAGTGCCCACTGGTCGATCATCGCCATCTCTGCAAACCGCTGGCTACGTGGTTCGAAGTACTCTTTGAAGCCCTTGGCGGTGAGCATTGGCGCTATCAAAACACCCTCCCCCTGCCTGAAGCCGGGTGAGGACTGATACACCACATCGAACGCTGGCCCCACCTGATGACGCAGGTCCAGGCCGGCATTCAACTGCTCGCCAGCCTGCTGTTTCAGGCTCGCGTAGACCCGCTCTGGCAGTGGTACCTTGCGCAGCACCTGCTGCACCTGTGCCATACGCTGGCTGTACTGCGGAAGTTCGGTATCGGCATAGGCCAAGGCATACTTCAGGTGCCGCATGAGGTCGCGTTGCAATTGCCCCTGCCCGGGGAAGTTCTGTTGCCACTGGCGGGCCATCCAGTCCTCGACCCATTCGGGGCGGCGGCTCTGGCGGTCCTCCAGCATTCGATAAACCCGAAGCGCAGCCATCTGCTGTTCGCTGCCCGGCGGCGCGGCGTCCATGGCATCGATCACACCGCTGGCCAAGGCTGGCAGAAAGCGCCTGGAGAGCAAGCTCAGGTAGGCCTCGTCGACGCGTGGGCCAATGGCGCGCCCCTGATACAAACCAAGGTCGGAAACACCCGGCCACGCGGCACGATAGTTGCCAAACACCGACACGGCATCGCGTATCTGGTCCAGCGGTTCCAGCAGGTTGCGCCCGGTGGGGTCCAGACGCTGGTCCACTTCGTGATGACTGTACTCTCTGCTCTTGGCGAGCACATTGGCGGCCTTGGCGCCATTGATGTCAAAGTAGCGTTGCCAACTGGCGATGGCGACACTGAAGGCCAGCACGCCTACTGCAGAACCAACCCAAAGCAACCGACGTTTGCTGCGCGCTACCTTTATGTTGTCCCCGGCAAGGCCGGCCTCCTGGTAGATGACGCGCCGGAAGGCGTGCTGAATGAAGTAGACCAGCGCCTGCCCCTGCGCCTTGCCTTCACGCAGCGGAAACTCGGTCTTGTACGGCTGTGCCGCCTCACGCACGAACGCATTGAGCATGTCGCCCTGCTGCAAGACCGAAGACCAGTACACGCCGCGTACCAAGGCAGGCGTGGTGAAGCGGTCACTTGCGAGGGTTTCTTTCAGGAAGGCCAACAGTATCGGACGCAGCCCGATCAACTGGGCATGCAACGAGAACAAGCGAATTCGCAATGGCGCACCGCCCAATACATCGAGCCGGTCCACTACCTGTTCAAACAATTGCCTGATCAACCGATCGTAATGATCGCCATATTCATCCAGCCAGGCATCGAACGTGCCGACCGCATCCAGCTTGAAGGTGAAGCCCAGCATGTTTTCCCGCATGGCGGCGGGAAGCCCAGCGTAAAGCTGGTCGAAACCGTCCAGCAGATCGAATTTGGCCAGTACCACATACAGCGGCAAGCGCGAGCCCGACTGAATGCTCACTTCATACAGCCGCGTGCGTAGCACATGCGCCAAGGCGACACGTTGCTCAGGCGTGCCATGCAATAGCGCAGGCAGGTCAACGACCAACAGCAAGCCGTTTAGTGCTCTCTGGCTTCGGTTACGCACCAGCCAGCCCAGCATGTGTTCCCACAACCTGGCCGACGTGGCGGGTGGTGCTTTCGACGTGTCCGACTCCTCGGCTGATGAACCTGCCAACGATTCCTGACGGACGAAAGCGCCCGGCGGGTCGATGATCACCGCATCGTTGCTGACCCACCAGCCTATCGGATAAGCCAGCACTTGCGCTTGCCTGCCTCGCGCTTGTGCCTTGTCGATGCGGGTCAGGGAAAAACTCTGTTCGGTACGGTCGATAAAGCTGGTCTTGCCGGCCTGTTGGTCGCCCACCACCAGATACCACGGCAGCCGGTACAAGGCACGCCTGCCACCCGCATTGTCCAGATAGCGTGCCAGCCCTTGGTCCAAGGCTTTTTCCTGTGCCTGGACGAAAGGCAACACGTTGTCCAGTTCAGCGTCCACCGCCTGCTTGCGTTCGGCCTGCAAACGGCGAAAACGCCTGCGCAGCACCACAAGCCAGCAGAGTAGCGGAACCAATACAAGCGCCAGGCTGGCCAAGCCACGATGCGCCACGCTAGCCAGCGGCTGCTGCTCGCGCCAGACCCATTGCGGGCCGAGCCACCAGATTGCAACCAGCATCAATGCAGCACCCAGCCCGAGCAGCAGCGGCATGGCCAGGCCGATGCGGGCCAGCAGGGGCAAGCCCCAACGTTTAAGATGCTTCCACATTTGATTCATCCTGACTCCCGTTCCTTGTTCCAATCAGCCCGTGATGGACCGTGCACGCGTACTGCTGAAGGCGTTGAAACACCTCAGGCTCCCAGGCGCTGGCGGTGGTTTCCTGCATCGTTCGGGCAACGCCTGCGCACAAGTCCTGGGCCAACCAGGACACGCCCCGAGCAGCCAGCAGGTCAGCGGCGATCACCGTGGTATGGCAACGCTCACGCAGGCTGCGGAAGTCCGCCTGCATGCCCTGCAGCCTGAGCAACACCGCTTCCACGCCGCTGGTTTCCAGTTGGCAGGCCAGCTCCTCTCGCAACGTGGCGAATTCCTGAGAGGCCCCGTCCGAATCGGATTGCCCTTGTGCGCCCCTGAGCCACGCAAGACATTGGTCATCGACAAATACCTTGCCGTCGCTGAAGCACAACTGCTGCAGCGCGGGCATGCGCTGCACGAAGCGCGCGGTCGCAGCGCGAATGGCCTCAGCCACCTCGCCCATCGCCAGCCGCGTGGCAGCGCTCGCTGCCAGAAAGCTGCCGCGAAACCAGTAGGGGCAAGCCGTCACGCTCTTTTCGATCCGCTGCAGCAGGGCCGCGTCGATTGCAGTAGCGGCAATGGCATCTTCATAGTCCCCGGCAATGTCCTGCGGCACCGCCATCAGTTCCGTGCGGTTGCCCTGCCTGGTTTGAGGCGGCGTCTGGATGTGCGCCCACAAGCCGAACCGACGCAATTGGTAGCCAGCAGGATCGTAAGGGTCCTGTTGGTTGATCAGCTCGGCCATGGTCAGCATGGCCCTTCGTGATTCCCGCTCGTTGCCCAACGACACACGGGGCATTGGCGTGGCGATGACCTCGGCCAGGGGCGCAGCCTTGATGCCCTTGGCAGGGGGCTTGTCCGTGGTGGGCTCGGCAAGGCCGTTTGAAAGTTCCGTGTGCTTGCGTAGCAGGCGCTCCAGTTCGCCAAGGGCCGCTTCATCGAGCTGCGCTGCTTCCCGCTGCTGTTGCAGGCGTTGCAGCGCGCCCTGAGCCGCCGCGGCGTGCGCGGGGCTGAACGTGAAGCGGTCCAGGCGCGGCAACGCCACGAGCAAACGGTTGAGCATCAGGCCAACCAGCTTGCGCTTGCCGAGGAACCCTTTGGGGCCCGGTTTCGGGTATGCGCTTTCCCAATAGGCTTCGACCATGCCGGCCAGCAGTGCGAGGGTAAAACCCCAGCGCTCCCAGCATTGGCTGCGCAGCCAAGCGACACCCAGGTGGGCGACGATGCGCAGATGCTTGCACTCCTGGCCCAGGTACTGGCGGGACGCTTCTTCGATGTACGCCCAGTCGATGGAAGGCTCCTGCAACCCACCCAGCTTGACCATTTCCTGGTCGATGGCCTGGTAGGTTTCGTTCTCCACGTCGAACAGGCCGGCAGGGTTCTGCGCGTCGATGGGGGCAAGCAACCGGGCAATTTCCTGTGCGGTGACCTCTGCTACCAGCGACATGCCTTGCGCGCCTCATCGATGAGTGGGTCCAGCCCCTGAGCGTCGAAAACCAGCCCATCAACGGCTGGGTGGTCGCTCTCGACCTGAATGCGATGGGCCCCGATCAGTGGCTTGATCTGCTCGATGCCCGGCAAGCCCCTGCCAGCGTCAAGCACCTGGCCGTTCTCCGTCACCTGCCAGGGGGTAGCGAGAGTGGAGCCACGCTCCCCCTGCAATCGCACCATCACCCGGCCGGCATCGATGGGTTGTGCGGTAACCAGTTGCAACCTGGAAATGTTCTGCACACAACTGATCACCAGGTAGGGGGACGGTGCGACCGAAGCGATTGCGGGCGCCGAGATCATCAGCCCGTCATCCCCTTTTTCGAGGCGAAACGTCAGCTCCTCCGGCGACCGCCCCGCTTCATGGGTCATCACACGACGCAGCGTGGGCGAATCCTGCTCTGGCGCGGACCATTGCAGTTTCGTCACATGCGCCGGGGTGCCAGCGGCCTGGTCGAAACAAGCCAGACGCTCGACGTTGGAAACGATCTGCGGGCAGTCGCTGGCCTGGCTTGCCAAACTTGGCGCCTGGGAGAGCAACATCGAAAGCCCAACGCCATATGCATAGCGGACAATCATTGGTTTCACTCACTCATCAAATACGGCAACAGCGCTACCCGACTGGCCAGTCACGCTTCAACAGTAGTCATCAAATACAATTACTGGATAGTGGAGCATCGAAACGAAACAAAGGCTAGTACAGACAAAACAATATTCACAACCAAATATTTCCTTACACTTTCACGCTCGACGCACAATATTTTTTCGGCGCATGGTTTTTTACACGCACATAGCGAGAAGCCAATTACGTTTAAATTTAAACATAACTTTGTAGGACGCTTCCTACATATATTCAAACTTCACGAAGGCTGAAACTCATGAGTAAACGCTCAGGCTCCGTTGCACCCAAAGAACGCATAAACATCAAGTACGTACCGGCCACCGACGGCGAACAAGCCGAGGTAGAGCTGCCGCACAAGATGTTGGTACTAGGCGATTTCGGCCTGGATGATGCCCGCGCGCTGGAAGACCGTTCGATCATGCGAATCGACAAACACAGTTTCAACAATGTGTTGAACGACGCCGATGTCAGCCTCGCCATGTCCGTGCCATCCATGCTCAGCACTGCCCCCGACGCAGAGCTGGCGGTCAACCTGCAGTTCAAGTCCATCAACGATTTCGGGCCAGACAGCATCGCCCGCCAGGTACCGGAGCTGAACAAGCTGCTGGAGCTTCGCGAGGCATTGGTCGCACTGAAAGGCCCACTGGGCAACGTGCCCACGTTCCGCAAGCAACTGCAGCACCTGCTGAACAACGAACAGGCACGCAAACAACTGGCAGAAGAACTTGACCTGGTGCTCGAGGCGCCAAAAGAAGACTGAGACAACGGAGCGTCCCCATGCCAAAGCAAAACAGCACGACCGTCGCGGTTGAAACAACAACCGAAACACTGAGCAACGCCACCCTGCTCGACCAGATCATGGCAGAAACCAAGTTGGTGCCTACTCAAGAGGGCTATCAAGTCGCTCGCCAGGGTGTATCTGCTTTTATCGCCGAAATCCTTAAAAGCCATGACCCTGATCAACTCATCAACAAACATCGCGTCGACCAGATGATCGCTGAACTGGATCGGGTGCTCAGCAGGCAGATGGATGCCATCCTGCATCAGCCCGAGTTCCAGCAACTTGAATCCGCGTGGCGCAGCCTCAAACTTTTGGTCGACCGAACCGACTTCCGCGAGAACATCAAGCTTGAAGTCTTGCATGTCAGCAAAGATGACTTGCTCGATGACTTCGAGAATGCCGCCGACATCACTTGCAGCGGCATCTACAAGCATGTTTACACCGCAGGTTATGGCCAATTTGGTGGTGAACCCGTTGCAGCGATGGTTGGCAACTACAGCTTCGGCCCCTCTTCTCCCGATATAAAACTGCTGAGTTACATGGCCTCGGTCGGTGCCATGGCACACGCACCTTTTCTCGCGGCGCCCTCTCCTGAGTTCTTCAACCTGAGCAGCTTTGAAGAGCTGCCCAATCTGAAGGAGATCAAGGACATTTTCGCCGGCCCCCGGCATGCCAAGTGGCGTGCGTTCCGTGAAAGCGAGGATGCCCGTCATACCGGGCTGACCGGGCCGCGATTCATGCTCCGCTCTGCCTATCACCCGCAAGAAAACCCGGTCCAGAGCTTCACCTACGACGAGGACATCGCCGGGCGGCACGACAACTATCTGTGGGGCAACTCCGCCTTCCTGCTGGCCAGCTGCATCAATGACAGCTTTGCCCGCTACCGCTGGTGCCCGAACATCATCGGCCCGCAGTCGGGTGGTGCCGTCGAGGACCTGCCGGTGCACCTGTACGAGTCACTGGGTCAGCTGCAGGCCAAGATTCCGACCGAAGTCCTGATCTCCGACCGCAAGGAGTTCGAGCTGGCCGAAGAGGGCTTCATCGCCCTGACCATGCGCAAGGACAGCGACAACGCCGCGTTCTTCTCGGCCAACTCGGTACAGAAGCCGAAGAACTTCCCCAAGACCCCGGAAGGCCTGCAAGCGCAAACCAACTACAAGCTCGGCACCCAGCTGCCCTATCTGTTCATCGTCAACCGGTTGGCCCACTACATCAAAGTGCTGCAGCGCGAGCAGATCGGTAGCTGGAAAGAGCGCAAGGACCTTGAGTCCGAACTGAACAAATGGATCAGGCAGTACGTCGCCGACCAGGAGAACCCGTCAGCCGATGTGCGCAGCCGTCGCCCATTGCGTGCTGCAAGGGTCGAGGTGTCGGACGTTGCCGGCGACCCGGGCTGGTATCAGGTCTCGCTCGCCGTGCGCCCGCACTTCAAGTACATGGGGGCGAATTTCGAGATCTCCCTGGTCGGTCGGCTTGATACCCAATGAGTGGATTTTTCGACCGTTTGGTGACGGATCAACTCGCAAGCCGGGTGCCCTCCAGGCAAGAGAACGCTACCCATAAGTTCGCCGCCATCAAGCGCCACCTGGAAACGCTGCTCAATGCTCGCCAAGGTTGCTCGCAAAGCAGCCCTGAGCTGGGCCTGAGTGACTTCAACGGGCATGACGCAAGCAGCGGCGACCTGCTGAAACAGGTGAGCGCGGATATCCGCCGCACCATTCAGCGCTTTGAGCCGCGTGTGCACGTGCGCGCGCTCAAGGCCGTCCCCGATTGCCATGCCCCGCTGGAACTGCATTTCAGGCTGGACTGCCACGTGCAGGTCAACAACCACACGGAGCAGCTGCAACTGGAGCTGCTGGTCAATGGCCATAACCGCCACACCCGAGTGAGGTGACCTATGTCACTCAAGGACCGATTCAGCGAAGAGTTGCGTTACCTCCATGAACTGGGGAACGACTTCGCCCAGGACAACCCACAACTTGCCCGCCTGCTCGGCAAGGGTGGCAGCGACCCGGATGTCGAACGCCTGATGGAAGCCTTTGCATTCCTCACGGCCAAACTGCGGCTCAAGCTGGAGGACGACCTGCCCGAGCTGACGCACCCCATGCTGCAGTTGCTGTGGCCCAACTACCTGCGGCCCCTGCCGAGCGCCACGATCATCCAGTTCACGCCGCGCAAGCAAGCGCTCAGCCAGTCGCAACCCATCGCCAAAGGCTCGCGGTTGTTCTCCAGCCCCGTGGATGGGGTGCCCTGCGAATTCCGCACCTGCACGGCGGTGGACATTCACCCGTTCGAGATCGAGTCGGTGAACGCAACCCAGACACTCGACAGTTCGGTGGTTCGCATCGGCCTGCAAACCTTGGTCGAGCGGCCGCTGAACACCCTGGGCTGCGCCAGCCTCGACTTTCACCTGAGCGGTGATACCCAAACTGCCCGCACGCTGTACCTGTGGATCGCTCAATACCTCAAGCATGTCTGCGTGACAGTCAATGGCGGGGTACGCCGGCTGCCGGCCAGCAGCATCGTGTTCCCAGGCTTCAGCCCGGACGAAGCGCTGCTGCCTTACCCACAGAACGTCTTTGACGGTTACCGGATCCTGCAGGAGTACTTCGTATTTCCCGAGCGTTTCCACTTCGTCAGCATCACCGGCCTGGAGAAAATCTGGCCTGATCAAGCGACTCAGCGGGTCGACCTCGAGTTTCACTTCACCCGACAGTTACCGGATTCGCTGCGTGTTGGCAAAGCAGACTTCAGCCTGTTCTGCACCCCGGCAGTGAACCTGCTCAGCCACAGCGCCGAGCCCATCGACCTGTCCAACCGGCCCGCCCAGGTCGAGCTTGTGCCCAGAGGCAAGGAGCGGCACGCCTATGAAATCTTCAGTGTCGATCGGGTCATCAGCACCCGCACCACGACTGACGGAAGTACCGGCGAGCACCTGAGAACCTTCCGCCCCTTCGAGTCGTTCGCCCATGAGATCGAGCATGTGCAAGGGCGCACGGCGCTGTACTACAGCTACACACTCGAGGACTCCCTGCGCGGCGATGGCGTCACCCACCGCATCGCTTTCGTGCGCGCCGATGCCAACGCCTACATCGGCGAACTGGAAACAGCGTCCATCGACCTGACCTGCACCAACCGCGACCTGCCGCTGGCGTTGGGTATCGATGACATCAACGTGCTCACCGAGATCACGCCGCCCCTGGCCACCTATACCAACATCCGTGCCCCCACCCGCCCCTACCGGCCGGTGCTGGATGGCCAGTTGCAGTGGGCCCTGATCTCCAACATGTCGCTCAACTACCTGTCGCTGCTCTCGGCCGAGCCGCTGAAAGCGGTCATCCGCGCTTACGACTTCGCGGCCTTGCACGACATCCAGCGGACACGCACCACCCGCAAACGCCTCGATGGCATCCGTGATGTGCAAACAGAGCCGCTGGACTGGCTGATCAAGGGCCAGCCCATTCGTGGCTTGCGCACGCGGCTGAAGCTGGATCAAAGCGCATTCCTCTGCGAAGGCGACCTGTACCTGTTCGGTTGCGTGCTCGCGCACTTCTTCGCCCTGTACGCCAGCATCAATTCCTTCCACCAACTGGAAGTGATCAACACCACCAACAACGAGCACTACACATGGCCAATCCAGACCGGCAAACAACCGCTGATCTAGCCGACAAGCTGTTCGCCGAGGCGCACCAGTACAACTTCTTCCAGTTGCTGGAACGCCTGCACGGCTTGCACGGGGATGACCTGGAACCACGCTGGCCAGATCAGGCCACCCGGTTGAGGGTGCGGCTTGCCAGTGACCCGCGGCTGAGTTTCCCGGTTTCCGACATATCCAAGGTCGAACGCATGCCCGGGGAAGCTGACCGCTATCGCGTGTGCACCACCTTCATGGGTTTGCATGGCACCGACTCGCCGTTGCCCACCTATTACCTGGAGCAGGTGGCATACGAGCATGCACAGGGCATCGGTGTACGGCCGGCGTTCTTCGATTTCTTCAACCACTACCTGCTCAGCCTGCTGCATCGCATCTGGCGTAAATATCGCTACTACATCCGCTTTCAGCCGGGAGCTACCGATGGGTTCTCCCAGTACATCTTTGCCCTGCTCGGGTTGAATGACAGACAGTTGCGCGGGGACACGGCACTGCCGTGGAGCCGGCTGCTCAGTTTCGCCGGCGTCATTGCCAGCCGCAGCCGTGCGCCGGGCACGGTCGCCGGCATCATCGCCCACTGCTTCGACTTGAAGCAGGTACAGATCCGCGAGTTCGAAACCCGCTCGGTCCCCACTGCCGCCAGGCAACTGGTCAGCCTTGGCCGCAGCAACGGCGAACTGGGCAGCACTTTCATGGTGGGCAGCCGCACGCGAACACGCAGCAGCAAGTTCACCATCGTGATCAGCGAACTCGACCCAGCGCAATTGCGTGACCTGCTGCCCAGCGGCATCAACTTCGGCCGGTTACGGGCATTGATCGACTTCCTGCTGCGTGATGGCCTGGCCTACGACCTGGAGCTGCGCCTGAAGCAGAACGCACTGCCGCCCTTCTGCCTGCACCGTAGCCTGGGTGCCTACCTGGGCTGGACCAGCTTCGTCGATGACCGTCACGGCCAGAGCAGCCCTGTGGTGCGGTTCCGGGGGCGCTCATGAGCACTTTGACCTTGAGCATCACCAACCTGGATCAGTTGCAACACAACGTCACTGCCCGACATCAGTTCGATCGCACAGGCGGCACCATCGGCAGCGCGAAGGCCACCTGGCAGATCAACGACCGTGAGCAGAGCGTTGCACCGATCCATTGCGAGATCCGCTGGATCGAGGGCAGCTTCTGCGTCATCGATCGCTGTCAGCGTACCTACCTGAACGACAGCCTCCACAGCCTGGGGTCGCTTACCGCCAGGCGCCTGCTCGAGGGTGACCAGTTGCGCATTGGCGCCTATCGGCTGCAGGCCCAGCTTGCGCAGGCCGATGCACGCTCACTGGAGGACCTGTTCAGCCCTGAACAGAGAACCCTTGATCACTGGTTGCTGGATGTTCCACCCGAGGCTTGTCATGCCGCTGCAACCGCCCCCCAGGCTGTCGCGGACATCTGCTCGGCATTCGAACCGGGCATGGGCAACGACCCCTTGGCGGCACTGGACACCGAGGCAGCGCCGGCGCAGCAGAGCCCACTGGAACGGCTGATTGCAGGAGAACGCCCATGATGCGTCCAACATGCGTGGCCGGCCTGCTGACGGCGCTGATCGGGCTCTCGGGTTGCACGTCCCTGAGCAAGATTGGCCAGGTGGTGATGGACCCGTCATTGCCCGTCGGACCGCCCGGGGAACACCCCACCCAGGTCGCGTTCAGCATCAACGCCAGCCCAACGCTCAATGGCAACCCGAACAGCCTTGAGGTGGCGCCCGAGCCCGGGCCGGTTGTGGAGCCCAGCCCTTACGCGGTCAGCCTGAGTGCAGGCGACCCCTACGTGCTGACCGAAAAAGTCGGGGCCCTGTTCGAGTACCTGCAGGAACAATTCCCGGCCATGTCACCCGTCGATTCGCCAGTTGACGATGGCGAGGATCCGGCGCGCTCCCCCATGGAAGAAAGTACCCCGGGCAGCTACGACGACCCTACCGTGGTGCTGACCTTGCCGCGCACCACCACCGTGGCCGCCGAGCCCGTCGCTACGCCCATGGCCGTGAAGATCCTGCAACTGCGCGACGACTCTCTCTTGCGCAACAGCGTTTACGAACTGCTGGACAAGGACCCTGCCGAGGCGCTGCGCAGCACCTACATACGCGATGACGATTACCTACTGCGCCCTGGCCAGTTCAAGTTCATCCCCTTTGCGCCCATCGAGCCCGAAACGCGCTTCGTCGCGGTGATCGCCGACTACCGGAACCAGGAAAATGCCACCTGGAGCCAGGTGCTGCGCATTCCGCCCCGCGGGCACCAGATCATCCTGTCGGTGTTGCTCAACGACACGCAGCTCCTGCTCAAGGAGGAAGACTGATGGCGCCTGTAACCCTGCCCTTCTCGCTTACTCACGCTGACATGGAGCGCTCATGAGTTCACGTAACCCTGTGCTGTGGCCGGAAGGCCTGTTCGTCAAACCACAGCATTTCCAGCAGGCCGCCCGTGCCGCCGAAGCGGCCCTGCATCAACGTCTTGGCAGCCTGAATGCAGCTTTCTATGGCTTCAGCGAGCTGCAGTTGAACGACGAGTATCTGAGCCTGGGCAAGGTCGCCATCACCCGTGCACGGGGCATCATGCCGGACGGCACGGTGTTCGATATCCCTGCAGACCTGCCACCACCGCCACCGCTGGAAATCGAAGACGACGGCGCGAAAGACAGCGAGATCTACCTGTGCCTGCCGCTGCGCACCGAAGGTGGCCGTGAAGTAAGCTGGCCCGATAACCCCGCCAACTTCCGTTACAGCGCCCAGGCCCTGGAAATCAAGGACACGCACAGCGCCGACGGTGACCTGGTGCAGGTTGACCTGGCGGTGCCCAACCTGCAGCTCAAACGCAAGGCCGACGACAGCAGCGCCTACACCCGCCTGGCCGTAACGCGCATTCTGGAACGGCGCCCCGATGGCAGCCTGCAACTGGATGAAGGCTTCTATCCCACCAGCGTTTCAGTGCGCGCCGTACCCGCGCTGCAACGGTATCTGGAAGAAATCACCAACTCCCTGCGCGAACGTGCGCGCAACCTCGCCGCCCGCATTGGCGCCTCAGGGCAGTCCGGCATCGCCGACATTCGCGACTTCAATCTGCTGCAGGCCATGAACCGCTGGTGGCCATGCTTCCAGCATCTGGCCAGACAGGGGCAGACCCACCCCGAACAGTTGTACCTGTGCATGAGCCAGGCCTGTGGCGAGTTCGTGACGTTTACCGACGAGAGCCGGCTGCCACAGGAATACCCCGCCTATCACCATACCGCGCTGCGCACCTCCTTCAAGCCGCTGGAGGACACGCTACGCCGGGCACTGAGCACGGTGCTGCAACCCCGCGCCGTTTCGCTGCCGCTGGAGACGCTGGAGTACGGCTTGCTGACAACCACGCTGGAGGATCGGCGCCTGATCGACGAGGCCGACTTCATTCTGGCAGTGCGAGCCCACATGCCGCCTCAGACATTGCGTCGGATGTTCGTGCAGAAGGCAAAGGTCGTCTCCCTGGAGTCGTTGAACGAGGTAGTGCCGCTGCAGCTGCCAGGTATTCCGCTGGTGCCGCTGCCCGTGGCTCCTCGGGATCTGCCCTTCCATGCAGGCTTCACCTACTTCGAGCTGGACCGTCGCACCCCGGCCTGGGCGGGCATGGAGGCATCCAGTGGCTTCGGTATCCATGTCGCGGGGGAGTTCCCGGGGCTGGAACTGCAGTTCTGGGCGATCAGGAGTGAATGAAATGAAAGAAGAAAACAGCCCCCCAACTGATGCCGAACAGGTCGAAAGCGAGCAACTGCACGCGATGCTCGAGGCGTCATTGTCCAACGACTCACCCGCACCAACAGCGGCTGATGGCGCTGAGCGAAAGCCGAAGGCAGAGCCGGTGTATGAAGGCTACCCGGCAGACCCAGACTTCCAGCTACGTGGCGGCTACGACAACCTGATGCTGGATGCAGCCGCGCCGCTGTTCGGCCTGGTGATACGCCTGCGCACACTGGATGCGCTGCCCAACATCAAGGAGGTGCACCAGCAGGTGCGCAACCAGATCGAAAACGTGCGGGAAGAGATGCGCCAGCACGGCTACGAGCCCGCTCAGTTGCTGGCGTACTCATACGGTCTTTGCCTTTTCATCGATGAAGCTGTCATGGACAGGCCTTGGGGTAAAACCAGCTGCTGGAGCCAGGAACCCCTGCTCAGCATTTTCCACGACGAAACCTGGGGTGGAGAGAAAGTCTTCACCATACTGTCGCGCCTCATGCAGGAACCCAAACGTTATCAGGACGTGCTGGAGTTCATGTACTTCGCGCTGTGCCTTGGTTTGAAGGGCAAGTACGCCATCGCGCCGAAGGGCGAAGAATCCCTCAACGCATTGATACACCAACTCCACGGGATTATCCGAGAACTGCGCGGCCCGACTCCGGAGACCGTCTGCGACCCGTACACCAACGTCGCCCCAAGCAACTTCCGCATGAACCGGCAATGGCCGTGGTGGAGCCCGTTGGTCATTTCCGCCCTCGCCATGGCGGTGGCGTACGGCATCTACAGCTACCGCCTGCACCTCATTACCACCGAGGTGCTGGAGTCGCTGAACGGCATCTTGCAGCAGTAACAGATCGGCGCGTGTCGCCACGGATTTCAACGAATTAGCGAAGCGTTTGCTTCGTTGACAAGCCCATCGTTCCCGATGGCCACGCCACCCTGGGTGCGCGTGTTTTATCCACATGGACGCAGGAGAAACTGCCATGGCTACACCCGCATACATCAAGATGATTGGTCAAACTCAAGGCAACATCACGGCCGGGGCCTTCACCGCTGAATCTGTCGGCAACGTTTACCAGCAAGGCCACGAGGATGAAATCCTGGTTCAGGAAATCAAGCATGAAGTGACCACACCCACAGACCCACAGAGCGGCCAGCCCACCGGACAACGCGTACACAAACCATTTGTCTTCACCAGCTCATTAAACAAGGCGACGCCGCTGATGTATCAGGCTTTGGCTACCGGCGAAATGTTGCCTAGCGTCGAAGTCAATTGGTATCGCACCTCGGTAGAGGGCAAGCAAGAGCACTTTTTCACCACCAAGCTCGAGGACGCCACCATCGTCAGTATCAACACCGTCCTGCCGCACGCCCAAGACAAGGAGAACGAAAACTACACCCAGCTGATCGAGGTAGCGCTGGCCTATCGGAAGATCTCCTGGGCACACGATGTCGCAAACACCGAAGGGTCTGACGACTGGCGCGCACCGGCCGCCTGATATCTGCACATGCTCCGGGTGGGTGCTCCTGCCCGGACTTGGTGTCACCTCAGACGGCGGACAAGGATTGCTTATGCCTAGCCAATCTGATTTGCGTTACAGCTTCCAGCCCTTAGTTGGAAAAGCTGAATTCGAAGTGGTGTCGTTCGAACTCCGAGAGGGGATCAGCATGCCCTTCGAGTTGGAGCTGAAACTCATCAGCTTCGAAAACGATATCGACTTCGGCCACCTGCTCGACAAGCCCGTACTTTTTACCATCTGGGACGGCGAACGCCCGGTGCGCTACGTGCATGGCCTGGTCAGCCGCTTCAGCCAGGCTGAAAGCGGCTTCTACCGCACCTACTATCACGCGCTGGTCGAGCCCCTACTGGCCCGTGCCGACCTGCGCTCGAACTGGCGCATCTTCCAGCAAAAGACCGTCCCGCAAATTCTCGAGCTGATGCTCCAGCGCCAGGGCATCAACCAGTACGAATTGCGCGCCAGCATGGACCATCAGGTTCGCGAGTTCTGCGTTCAGGCCGGTGAGACGGACCTGGCGTTCATCGCCCGCCTGGCTGCTGAAGAAGGCTTCGTCTACCGCTTTGCGCACAGTGAAAAGCTGCACAAGCTGATCATTACCGATCGGCTGCAGTCATTCGGGCTGATCAGCCATGGGACCATCACGGCCGAGGATGACGACGAGGGTTTCTTTGATGCCGACGAGCCTGTAGACCCTGACAGCGTGCTGTACCAAGCCACCGGCGGTGGCGATCAAGCCATGCCGTGCCTTCGCCGCTTGCGCTACAGCGAACAGGTGCGCACCGCTCGCCAGGTTCAGCGCGACTACACCTTTACCAACCCGGCCTACCGCCAGGAACACAGAGCTGCCGGGCCCTTCCTGGAGCATCAGTCCAAAGAGTACGAATTCTTCGATTACCCAGGCCGTTACAAACGCGATGCGGTCGGCAAGCCGTTCACTGAAAACCGCATCACTGCGTTGCGCCACGATGTGCGTATTGCCGAGGTTGAGGGTGACGATGTTCGCCTGCAACCGGGCCTGAGCTTCACCCTGACAGGTCACCCACGTGATGACCTCAACGCGCATTGGCGGGTGAACACGGTTACCCACAAAGGCAAACAATTCACCAGCCTGCAGGAAGAAGCCGCTGGCGCAGATGTAAGCACGCACTACGAGCAGACCGCCGTGCTGGTCCCCGGCCGGACCGAATGGCGCCCTGCCCCACTGTCAAAACCACGCGTTGACGGCCCGCACATGGCTACGGTGGTCGGCCCGAAGGGAGAAGAGATCTATTGCGATGAGTGGGGCCGGGTGAAGGTCAGCTTTCCCTGGGACCGTGAAAGCCAGAACAACGAGTTCAGCTCCTGCTGGGTGCGCGTGTCGCAAGGCTGGGCCGGTGGCAGCTGGGGCGCGATGGCGATCCCGCGCATCGGCCAGGACGTGATCATCCAGTACGTCAATGGCGACCCCGACCAGCCGATGATTACCGGGCGTACCTACTGTGGTGATCAGCTCCCGCCGTACGATCTGCCAGACCACAAGACCCGCATGACCATCAAGAGCCAAACCCACAAGGGGGATGGTTTCAATGAACTGCGCTTTGAGGACGAACTGGGCAAGGAAGAGGTGTTCATCCATGCCCAGAAGGACCAGAACACCCAGGTCAACAACAACCAGTCTCTCACCGTCGGTGTTGATAGGACCCAGAGCATTGGCCAGGACGAGTCCGTTGCCATCGGCCGCAATCGCCTGCGCGTGGTGAAAGCCAACGACACCCTGAAAGTCGGCGGCGGCAAAAACGACCTCATCGCCGGCGACTACGAGATCGAAGCAGGCAACACCCTGCGCCTCAAGTGCGGCAAGACACTGATCGAGATGCAGGCCAACGGCACGCTCAATATCACCTGCGAGACCTTCAACCTCACCGGGCAACAGACCGGACAGATCAACACGCCCGCAGCGAAGCTCGACCTCAACCCTGAGGGCGGAGCGGCAGGTGCCGCAGCGGATGGACGCGATAGCAGTGCACTGAAAGCCGATGTGGATGGGCATTTCAAGTAGCTGCTTGCACTTGCCCGTACGTAAAGACCTCCTGAAAGGACTCCCGCAATGACGGAATACCTGACTCACGACCTGATCCTCAATCTAGGCGAGGAAGCACCTGAAGACCTCACGCTCAACATGCTGCGCTTTCGTGCCCGAGACACCACGTTGGTAATGGCACGCAGCCCCGTTGCCAATGACAAGACCCTGGACCAAGCCATCGATGACCAACTGCGGATGCTGCGAAAAAAGTCCGGGGCAATGACCATCACACCCACGAAGATCGCGCGTTTGGGGGGCGGTGAGCACTCCGTCGAAGCCCGCGAAATGGCCATTGAATTCAAGGTAGGGGACAAGCCCAATTTCCAGCTCCAGGCCGCCTGCATGATCCCAGGTCAGCACCGGCTGCTGGTGATCAACTACAGCAAGCCAAGCCCTTTGAGCAGCGACGACATCGAGCACTGGCGCGCAATCAAACAACAGCTCCGGTTCACCTGACCCCTTCACCACCCAGGTCAACCTCATTCAGAACTTTTGGAGCTTGCAAGCCATGGCGCAGATCGTTCACGCCGCCCGCATGGGCGATGAAATCCTGCATCCGTCCCTGATCGCCGAAATGGTCAGTGCAGTTGCAGAGGCCGTCATTTATGCCGCAGCCACCGCCGCCGTGGCTGCCGCTATCAGCCTGGCCGTTGTCGGTACTGTCGCGACGGGGGGCGCAGCTGGCATCGCCATCGCCGCCGTTGCGGGGGTGGCGGTCGGTGCGATGAGCACCCTTTCGGTCGGTGAAGACCAGACTGTCGGCGATGCCATCTCCCGCTTTTGCGACAGCCTTGGCAACAGCGTGGATGCACCCGACCCCTATGGAAAGATCGAAAGCGGGTCACACAACGTGTTCGTCAACAGCAAGCCCGCCGCTCGCGCAGCCGGTATCACAGGGCCGCCAGGAGGGGGAGCGGCCGACGCAGAGCAAGCAGAGCCTTCGATTCTGGAGAACGTGGGTTCCATGGCCATGGCGGCGGTGCCCTACCTGTTCCCCGTGGTGGGGCTGGGCATGGCGATACGCGACATCTTCAACCCGCCCGTCACCACGCCAAAGGACCCTGGCGCGGAATCCAAAGAGCAGGACAAGATTTCATGCAGCCGCCACCCGCCTCTGCCCGAAAACCATATTGCGCAAGGGTCAGACAAGGTCTTCATCAACGGCCAGCCTGCAGCGCGATCGGGTGACAAGACCACCTGCGATGCCACGATCGATGTGAATGAGAAAGTATCGCCGAATGTGCGCATTGGCGGCGGGACAGCGACGGTTCGGGATATTCGCAATGGCAAGAGCAAGATTGCGATGTTTACCGGGATTATTGCGGGGATACTCATTTCACGACGTTTTGGGCGCATCAAAGGTTGTAAATTGGGCAACCCCGTTGCGGTCGCCACGGGTAGCAAGTTCCAGGACGGTCCGGAGGATGTTGATTTCAACTTACCTGGCTTGCTGGGAATCCAATGGGCTCGTAGTTACGACAGTAGAGACTTACGCACCGGCGGCCTGTTCGGAAAGGGCTGGAGTGTTCCCTATGAAGTTGAACTGGTCCGCGTCCCGCATCCTGAAGGCGGCGAGTTGTGGATTTACGTCGATGAAGAAGGCAATCGCCTGGAACTCGGGCGCCTGCGCGCCGGCGATGCCTTTGTCAGTGTTGTGGACGGCTTGGCGTTCTTCCAGTTGGAGGATGGCCAAACAGTTGTCGAGGACATTCATGAGGGGCGCTACAAGGTTTTTGATGTCGACCCGCACGAGCCCAGTCGTTCAAGACTCATCAGGCTGAGCGACCGCAATCTCAATTACGTAGATGTGCTTTACGACAAACAAGGTCGCCTTCAAGCACTCTATGACAAGTACGGCCAGACGGTTGTCCAGCTTCACTATGATGCTGCGCATACAAGGCGCGTATGCAAGGTGTCGCGGCTCTTCCTGTCAAATAACGGTGAGCCCGTTATCGAGCGGAACGAGCTGCTGGTCAGCTACAGCTATACCGACAGTGGCCAGTTGCAAGAAGTTCTGGATGCAACGGGCCAGGTGGTGCGTAACTTCGGTTATACCGAAGAGGGCTATCTGAAGCGTCACCAACTGGCCAGCGGCGCCGTCCGCGAGTACGAGTGGGAGCGCTACACCATCCCTGAAAAACGCCCTTTGCCTGTAAAAGCAAATGGCACACCCTATCGCCTGCCACCGTTACTTGAACCGCAACCTGACCACGAATGGCGGGTGGTTCGCCACTGGGGTAGCGATGGGGAGGAGTACAAGTTCGAGTACAACCTCGAAGAAGGCGAAACCCTCGTAACAGACGGACTGGGACGTATAGACCGCTATTTCTGGGGCCCGCTGTACGACGTTTACAAGCACGTCGATGCACTTGGGAACTGCTGGCAAGCAGAGATCGTCGCCGGCCAGTTGGTCAAACGAACTGATCCACAGGGCGGCGAGTGGCAATACAGCTATGACGATATCGGGCGTCTGATCGAGACACGTGACCCGCTTGGGCGAAGCGAACGCATAAGCTATCTGCGCCACTGGGCTTTGCCCGTTCAGGTCACAGACGGAGCAGGACGTACCCGGCGCTGCGGCTACGATGCTCATGGCAATTTGCTGTGGGAGCAGGACCCACTGGGCCGGAGCACACAGTATCAATACAACCCGGAAGGTCGTGTTACCCGCGTCACCGATGCCCTCGAAAAGACCAAGCACCTGGGTTGGAACACCCGTGGCCAGTTGCTCAGCTATCGCGACTGCAGCAACAACCAGACGCTGTACCACTACGACTTGCATGGCCGCCTGAGCGAAAGCATCAATGCCCGCGGAGAGCAGACCCACTTCCGCTATGACGCTCGCGGCTATCTCATAGAAAGCGAACGACCCGATGGTCGTATCGACCGCTACGAAGTTGATACCGCCGGCCAGCTGACGCGCTACATCGATCCTGCGCAAAAGAAGCTGCAATTTCGCTACGACCGCAGCGGGCGTATGGTCGAACGGCTGGACGCCATGGGTCACAGCGTAAGATTTCGCTATGACGCCTACGGCCGACTGCTACAGCTCACCAACGAGAATAATGAGTCGTATCGCTTTGGTTGGGACAAGCTGGACCGCCTAATCGCGCAGGAAGACCTGGATGGCAGTGGTCGCATTTATGAATACGACGTGCTGGATGGGGTCACCAGCCTCACCCACGTGCCCTCTCTCCATGAACAAGCGCCTTTGTCCGAGAACGCCCCAGCAACTCGAACAACGCCGATTCGCCACGACTTCGAACGTGATGCCGTCGGCCGCCTGCTGAGCAAGCGCACCGAGGATGGCATTACCGACTACAGCTACAACACCGCCGACAACCTGTTGTCCATCACTTTCACAAATAATCAGGGTGAAGAACAGCAGCTTGAATACACCTACGACCCCGCAGGGCAACTGTTGAGCGAAACTAGCAGCGCCGGGCTGTTGCAGTATCTCTACGACGAGTTGGGCAATCTGCAGACGCTCACCCTCCCCGATCAACGCAATATCAATTACCTCTACTACGGCAGTGGGCACCTGCACCAGATCAATCTGGACGGCCGGGTCATTAGTGACTTTGAGCGTGATGCCGAGCATGACGAAGTCATGCGCACCCAAGGCAACCTGATTACGCGCACCCGTTATGACAAAAGCGGGCGCTTGAGTGGCAAGGCAATCCACTACCGCGATGCCCCCGCTGAAGTTTTGCCATTACTGGACAAAACCTATCGTTATGACGCCAGCGACAACCTTGTCGCCGAAGTGCTGACTCAGACCCAGCGCAAAGGCATGTCCTGCGCTGCCAGTGATGAAGATGCCCACCTCGAACAGGTCATCGGTCGCTTTCACAACCAACCCCATACGGGTAGGAGCTACACAGGCAGCAATCGGTATGGCTACGATCCCAACCAACAACTTCAAACCGTCCAACAGGCACGTCTCAACTGGCAGGCGACACAGGTCGAGGATTTCAAGTACGACAAGGCAGGAAACATGTTCGACGGGCCAAAGCTCAACGGACTATTGGAGCACAACCGTGTCCTCGCCTATCAGGACAAGCGCTACCGCTACGACCGCTTTGGCCGCTTAAGTGAGAAGCGAATCGGTAGCCATCGGTTGCAGCGCTTCGAGTATGACGCCGAACATAGGCTGGTGTGCCTGGAGCAGGAGAGATATGGTGAGGTTGAACGCATTGTATTCTCCTACGACCCGCTGGGGCGACGGGTCAGCAAGGCGATCTACAAGCCAGGCGAAGCTGAGCCATTATGCCGGACGCTGTTTCACTGGCAGGGATTACGCTTGCTACAAGAAGTACAGAGCTCACTGCCCACCCTTTATATCTATGCGAGCCCTAACAGCTATGAGCCACTAGCACGTATAGACGAGAATCTGAATGAAGAAGAAATACGGCATTTCCACTCCAACTTGGCCGGGTTGCCCGAACAGTTAACGGATGAAGATGGTCATACATTGTGGCGCATCGATTATCACGGTTGGGGAGCCACACGAGATGAATGGCGCAGTCCACAGCAAGAGCGCGAGCAGAATTTGCGATACCAAGGTCAGTACCTTGACCGAGAGACGGGGCTACACTACAACACGTTCAGATTTTATGATCCAGATGTGGGAAGGTTCACCACACCGGATCCTGCAGGGTTGGCAGGTGGAATAAACCTCTACCAGTACGGCCCCAACACCGCCGCATGGATCGACCCTCTGGGGCTTTGCCGCCGGGGGAATACACTAACGAAACGTCACATGGATCAAATTAGAGATCAGTTCTTACGTGACAATAAACTCTCACCTATGTCGCATACTCAAGGGGGACGACAGACAGGGACTGGCATTGAACTTAGAGAGACATACTTAAAGCCTCTACCTGGAGGATTAGGTCGGAAGGGAGGTTCATATACAGACATGACATTCACTGATGCCAAGGGCCGAACCGTATACATTCAAACAGTGGACAAAGGGAAAATCAACGGAATGTCACAACGCGAATGGGATAATGCCATCCGAATCACGAAACAAGACCCTAGCGCTATCGTAATCACCATCGTCAAAGGGAAAATTACCAGCCCAGGATCTTTAGACACCACCAACATGCCAGTCGGGCAAATCATAATAAGGTAATCAATAATGGCCAACAAAACACCAACACTCCTAGTATTTATGACGAAAGCCGATGAACTTAGCTTCTCCAAAGAACTGCTATCTCAACTTCCCGAGATAACATTTATCGAGACAGGAAAATGGGAGGAGCGATCACCCAAAATAATGCCCACGTTAAATGAATGCCACAATGACAGCCCACAGCACTCCATATGGAACAAACTAATACTACCAGAGCACATATACAGCAAAAATTATATATTCCCCAACGAGGATAGAAACTCCTACTTCGGGGCGACGATCGGCCCTGGTCTCATCCAGTACATCAGACCCAACATAGCAGACTACGATCCCACCTGCCTTCGAAATGGAAGACTATCTGCTTCATACGACCCCAAGAAAGACCCGGCAACCGATTTGTTTGTAAAAACAGTATTTAAGATAGCTAGGAAGGGAGCGATGCAACTTTTTTCAATTGACCGCAAAAGCGGCAACATTTCCGAAAAACCAGAAAATAATTTCCTTGCATGGCCAGACGCTGCTAGTTATTACAGCGGACAAAATGGAAAGTACCTCACGAATAACGCCTTTGCATATTTCGTAGCAAGTAAAAAGCAACCCGATATCAAATAACCCTAACGAGTTCAGGAAAAGCATCTCATGACGACAACAGTTGTCACCTCAAAGCAGCGCCTAGGGCATGTACTCACCAGTAAATATGTTCAGAGTGCGCCTAGGCCTTGCCCCAAGAATTCGAGTCAGAGAGTTTCATTTCAAAACCCAAGAGGAAAGAAATAGAAACGTCTCGATCGAGCTATACCACCGCCACTGACCTCAACGCGACGGCAAACACATTCACACCCCATACAACCTTGAAAAAGTAACAGCTTGGAAGCATGCAGCCAAAGATCCCTGCAGACACCCAGGGAGTGAGTTAATTGAGGTATTGCGAGATCTAATAATTACAAAGGATTTTAAATGAAACTTTCCGAACTTATGCAGTCCGACACCTACACTACCTTCCTTGACGACTTAGACAAGCACATCCCTGAGAAAATAGATAGAAGCTCAAAAGTTCACAAACCCATTATAAATCTAATGGAAAAATGGATGCAACATGCCTCGCTTTCTTGCGAAGATTTGCTGCACGCCATATCAAACCACCAAAAACATTTAATTGCTTACATCATAAAAAAACAAGCCACCTACAGAGAGCCAAATGGAGGCAGAGACAATATAATCAATCACGCCCCCAAGGTAAATTTCCCAATCGGCCACACTATTGAATACTACATAATATCGAAGAGAAAAATCGAACTACCAGAATACATAATAAAGATCCGAATACCCTACCCCAGACAATACGCAAGGGAAATTGAAAGAATATTCACTGAAACCAAGCCCTCATGACCAAAGTTGCTGTACCGGGAAAATTCTAACAATTTTCCCCGAGCTGCAATAAGCAACTTCTTGACGCAGCAAAGTCGATTTTCAGGCATCGATCGCCTCCAAACCAGGGCTTTGCCCTAGTTCGTGGATGCTGCAGGCGCCCCCACCTTCAGCCGGTAGCTGCTGGGCTTGATGAAGAAGATCGGAGACCACACCTCACACCTCGTCCGAATATTCACAACGCTTAGCCATCACAGAATGCCTTTCCGTCGATGCGGGGGGACTCTACAAAGTTTCAGCGTTCGAGGGGCGGTGATTGGGTTTCTTGGGATTTCGTACAAAGCCTGGAAAGGCCCGAATGCCCGCGGATCCTGATGGATCTGACTGAAACGAAAAAAGACGCCGAAGCGTCTTTTTTCAATGATTTACAGACTTCCATGAAACCCTGTAAATCTATATTTGGAGCGGGAAACGAGACTCGAACTCGCGACCCCGACCTTGGCAAGGTCGTGCTCTACCAACTGAGCTATTCCCGCGTCGTGATGGGTGCCATTCTAGCGATTTCTAAAACAGCGTCAACCCCTTGATTCAAAAAAACTTTTATTTCTGCTCAGAGCCTTCGCGCAGGTGCGGCCAGGCGGCCAGCAGGTAGTGCACCATCGACCACAGGGTCAGCCCCGCCGCCACCAGCAGCAGCGCGTAACCGAGGATTACCCAGAAGGTCACCGCTGGCGGGTTGCCCAGCAGGATCACCAGCGCGAGCATCTGCGCCGCGGTTTTCCACTTGCCGAGGTTGGACACCGCCACATGCGCCCGCGCGCCCAGCTCGGCCATCCACTCGCGCAGCGCCGAAACCACGATCTCGCGGCCGATGATCACCGCGGCCGGCAGGGTCAGCCAGAAGTTGGCGTGGGTCTGCACCAGCAGCACCAGGGCCACCGCCACCATCAGCTTGTCGGCCACAGGGTCGAGGAAGGCACCGAACGGCGTGCTCTGCTGCAGGCGGCGCGCCAGGTAGCCGTCCAGCCAGTCGGTGGCGGCGGCAACGGCGAACACGCTGCTGGCGGCCATGTAGCTCCAGTGATAGGGCACATAGAACAGCAGGATGAAGATCGGGATGAGCAGGACGCGTAGAACGGTGAGCAGGTTTGGAATATTCATCGGTACGACTGGCCGCAAGTTGAGCCCGCATTCTACTCGCTATGCAGGCTGGCATAAATCGACTCGGCAAGCTTTTTACTGATGCCGGGTGCTTTGGCGATTTCATCGACACTGGCGCGGTTGAGCTCCTGCAGGCCGCCGAAATGTTTCAGCAGGTCGCGCCGGCGCTTGGGCCCGACCCCGGCCACATCCTCCAGGCTGGACACCCGGCGGGCCTTGCCGCGGCGGGCGCGGTGGCCGGTGATGGCGAAACGGTGGGCCTCGTCGCGGATCTGCTGAATCAGGTGCAAGGCCGGTGAGTCGCCCTTGAGGGTGAACTCATGGTGCACGTCGTTCAGGTACAGGGTTTCAAAACCGGCCTTGCGCGTCACGCCCTTGGCCACGCCAAGCAGGGTCAGGTCGCTGAAGCCCAGCTCCTGCATCACGTCACGGGCCATGTTCAGCTGGCCTTTGCCGCCGTCCACCAGCAGCACATCGGGCAGCTTGCCCTCGCCATCCTTGATGCGCCCGTAGCGGCGGGTCAGGGCCTGGTGCATGGCGGCGTAGTCGTCACCAGCGGTGACGCCTTCGATGTTGAAGCGGCGGTAGTCGGACTTGAGCGGGCCTTCGGGGCCGAACACCACGCAGCTGGCCACGGTGGCTTCGCCGCTGGAATGGCTGATGTCGTAGCACTCCAGGCGCTGCGGCACCTCGTCCAGGCCCAGCACCTCGGCCAGGGCCTCGAAACGTGCGGCCATGTGCTGGCGGTTGGCCAGGCGGGCATTGAGCGCCTGCTCGGCGTTGGTCACCGCCAGCTGCTGCCAGCGGGCGCGGGTACCGCGTACCCGGTGGCTGATGGTCAGCTCACGGCCGCGCAGGGTCTGCAGGGCTTCGCTGATGGCGGCGAAGTCTTCGTGCACCACGTTGACGATCAGTTCACCCGGCAATTCACGCTCGGCATTGCCCAGGTAGTACTGGGAAAGGAACGCGGCCATCACTTCGGCCACCTCCTCCTCGATGCCTACCTGCGGGAAGAAGTTCTTGCTACCCAGCACCCGCCCGCCGCGCACGCTGATCAGGTGCACGCAGGCGCCGCCGGGGTTGACGAAGGCGGCGATAACGTCGACGTCGCCGCTGCCGCCTTCGATGTACTGCTGGTCCTGGACGCGGCGCAGCAAGGCGATCTGGTCGCGCAACTCGGCGGCCTTCTCGAAATTGAGGGCCATGGCGGCCTTCTCCATCTCGGCGTTGAGCTCGTTGCCCAGTTGCTGGCTACGCCCTTCGAGGAACATCACCGAGTGGCGCACGTCCTCGGCATATTCCTCGGCGGTCACCAGGCCCGTGCAGGGCCCTTTGCAGCGTTTGATCTGGTACTGCAGGCATGGCCGGGTGCGGTTGGCGTAGTAGCTGTCTTCGCACTGGCGCACCGAAAATGCCTTTTGCAGCAGGCTGAGGCTTTCGCGAATGGCGCCGGCGCTGGGGTACGGGCCAAAGTAGCGGCCCTTGGCCTTCTTCGCCCCACGGTGAATGCCCAGCCGCGGGAACTCGCCGTCGGAAAGGAACACGTAGGGGTAGGATTTGTCATCGCGCAGCAGGATGTTGTACGGCGGCCGCCACTCCTTGATCAGGTTCTGCTCCAGCAGCAGCGCCTCGGTTTCGTTGGCGGTGATGGTGGTTTCGACCTGGGCGATGCGGGCCACCAGCGCGGCGGTCTTGGGCGCCAGGCCGGTCTTGCGGAAATAGCTGGCCAGGCGCTTCTTGAGGTTCTTGGCCTTGCCCACGTAAAGCAGCCGGGCTTCGCCGTCGAACATCCGGTAGACGCCCGGGCGACCACTGCAGGTAGCCAGGAATGCGCTGGCATCGAAAACTTGGGACATGAGGTTTTACAGGCTTGCGTCGACCATACCGTGGCGAACGGCCAGCAAGGTCAGTTCGACGTCGCTGGTGACCGAGAGTTTTTCAAAGATCCGATAACGGTAAGTATTGACGGTCTTGGGCGAGAGGCACAACTTGTCGGAGATGATCTGCACTTTCTGGCAGCCGACGATCATCAGGGCAATCTGGATTTCCCGTTCCGACAAGGCATCGAACGGCGAGCCCTGTGGCTGGAATGGCTTCAGCGCCATCTGCTGGGCAATCTGGGGGCTGATGTAGCGCTGGCCGGCGAAGGCCAGGCGGATGGCCTGGACCATTTCGTCAAGGCCGGCACCCTTGGTCAGGTAGCCAGCAGCGCCGGCCTGCAGCAGGCGCGTGGGGAACGGGTCTTCCTCGCACACGGTCACGGCAACCACCTTGATGTCCGGGTGGCTGCGCAGCAGCTTGCGGGTGGCCTCCAGGCCGCCGATGCCGGGCATTTTCACGTCCATCAGCACCACATCCGGCTTCAGTTCACGGGCCAGCCTGAGCGCCGACTCGCCCGAATCGCCCTCACCCACCACCTGCAGGCCATCGATGTCGGCCAGCATGCGTGTAATACCGGTTCGTACCAGATCGTGATCGTCGACCACTAAGACCCTAATCAAGCACACACCTCGTCAGCAGGGCGATTGGATCCCGCCACCTTAACAAAATTTTTCACGGCGGACCTAACGCATTCCTTCTGTAAGAAACACCTGACGTTCAACCGTAAGCGGCCTCACTGTCTGCCGGGATTTGTCGTTGTTGGTCAAACGCCGCAACAAGTGCCAGAGTGCCGCCTGATCGTCGCACGACAACTGCCGAAAAGCCCCCAGCAAACCGGACTCATCGGCGCTCAGCCCTTCGAGCGGTGCCGGGGTGCGGATACCGCTGAGCACATAGAGTGCATCCACGCCCCGGGTTGCCAATGCCGCCAGGTAATCGACCCGCGGCGAGCGTTCACCACTCTCGTATTTGCCCTGGGCATTGGGTTCGACCCCGCCGATATCGCCAAACACGCGCTGGGTCATCCCCAGACGCTCACGCTCTTCCCGCAGCCGCGGACCGATTCCATTCATGGGGGCTCCTTATCCCTGATCACACTCATGTACGGCCTACCCACCTGCAGGCGGCCGTGAACGCCTGGGTTCACTATGCCGATGCTCACCAGTCGCGACAAGCCATCATTGAGCTATTAGTCGATCGTGCGCTGCATGCGCACAAAGCATTCGTCCTCACCCATTTCGACGAAGCCGTGGCGCTGGTAGAGCACACGCGCCGGGTTGCTGCGAAACACCATCAGCCGCAGCAGCGGCAGGTGCCGCTGGCGGGCCCACAGTGCCAGCTGCTCCAGCACCCAGCTGCCGACCCCACGCCCACGGTGTTCGGGTAGCAGGTGCAACTCGCGGATGAACAGCGCCTGGCGGTCCTGGCTGAGGCTGCAGAAGCCGAGTACCGCGTCGCCTTCGGTCACCAGCCACTGCTCGCGCCAGCCCCAGGCTTCGTCGAAGGCTTCCTCTAGCCACAGCAGGTCGTATTCGCGGTAGTACGGCAGCATGGCGCGGCGCGTGAGGTCGCGGGCGAAGGTGCGGTGGGTGTCGTTGGCGGGGGTCAGTTTCAGGGACATCACATTTCAGACTCTTCGGTTTGCCAGGCCCGGCCCTATCGCCGGCAAGCCAGCTCCCACAGGTACAGCGATAGCCTTGAAGGCAGCGCTGTACCTGTGGAGCAACTGTCTTGTGTTGCCTGTTTTGGCCTCATCGCCGGCAAGCCAGCTCCCACAGGTACAGCGATAGTCTTGAAGGCAGCGCCGTACCTGTGGAGCAACTGTCTTGTGTTGCCTGTTTTGGCCTCATCGCCGGCAAGCCAGCTCCCACAGTTACAACGATCGCCTTGAAGGCAGCGCTGTACCTGTGGAGCAACTGTCTTGTGTTGCCTGTTTTGGCCTCATCGCCGGCAAGCCACACACAGGTACAGCGATAGCCTTGAAGGCAGCACCGTACCTGTGGGAGCTGGCTTGCCGGCGATAGGGCCAGTACAACGAATACCAATCATTGGGCGTAGCACACGGGCGAACTACCAGGCCCACGCCGGTCCAGTTCATCTTCCAGCCATTCGGCCAGCACCCGGGCATTGTTGTGCTCGGTATCCTTGCCCGCATAAAGCAATGTCAGCGTGCCCTTTCCAGCCAAGTCCAGCAGCGGGTACCAGTGCTCGGGGTGGGCCGCCAGCTCTTGCTGGTAACGCTGGGCGAAGCCGGCGAAATCCACTTCACCCTGGTGAAACGCCTTGCGCAACTCATCCGAAGGTGCAACTTCGCGCAACCACTGCCCGTGCAGGTCGTCCTTGCGTTTGTTACGCGGCCAAAGGCGATCGACCAGCACGCGCTGACCGTCGTCTTGCTCAACCGCATCGTAGACACGCTTGCAGCGAATCATGGGTTTCTCCTGCCACTACCGTCCGTCTTGAGCCTAGATAAATCATTGATCGAGGTCACGGCCGGGTTACGAATTGTTTCTATGCTCAAGGCCTTCGGCACCCTTGCCCCCCGACCGGAGCCACCATGGCAACCCCTTCACTGGCCAGCCTGCCGCAACTGGCCCAACGCGATGCCCGCCCGCAACTTGCCCACAAGCCCGGGCGAGCCACCCTGGTGTTGTTCTTCGGCCTGCTGCTGGCCGGTATCGCCTACACCGCCTGGAGCCTGAAGCAGGATGTGACGGCCAGCGGCACGGTAATCACCACGGTCACACCATTCCTGCTGCTGGGCCTGGCGTTGCTGATTGCCCTGGGCTTCGAGTTCGTCAATGGCTTCCATGACACCGCCAACGCAGTGGCCACCGTCATCTACACCCACTCGTTGCCTGCCCCCGTCGCCGTGGTCTGGTCCGGGCTGTGCAACTTCCTCGGCGTGCTGCTTTCCAGTGGCGCGGTGGCGTTCGGCATCATCGCCCTGCTGCCGGTGGAGCTGATTCTGCAGGTCGGCTCCTCGGCCGGTTTCGCCATGGTCTTCGCCCTGCTGCTGGCGGCGATCATCTGGAACCTCGGCACCTGGTGGCTGGGCCTGCCGGCCTCATCCTCGCACACCCTGATCGGTTCGATCATCGGCGTGGGCGTGGCCAATGCGCTGATGCACGGGCGCGACGGTACCAGCGGCGTGGACTGGGCCCAGGCCAGCAAGGTCGGTTATGCCCTGCTGTTTTCGCCACTGATCGGCTTTGCCTGTGCCGCCCTGTTGCTGCTGGCCCTGCGCGCGCTGGTCAAGCGCAAGGCGCTGTACCAGGCGCCGGAAGGCCAGACACCACCACCGTGGTGGATTCGCGGCGTACTGATCCTGACCTGCACCGGGGTGTCCTTTGCCCACGGCTCCAACGACGGCCAGAAAGGCATGGGCCTGATCATGCTGATTCTGGTTGGCACCCTGCCGATGGCTTACGCATTGAACAAGACCATGCCCAATGAACAGGCCTTGCAGTTTTCCGCAGTCGCCGAGGTAACCCGCCAGGCACTGGTGCGCGGCGCCCCGCAAGCAGCACCGGCCGACCCACGCCAGGTGCTGACCACGTTCATTGCCGAGCCCAGAGCCAACCCGCAACTGATACCGGCGCTGGCGGCACTGGCCGGCATGATCGGCGAAGAGGTCAAAGGTTATGGCTCGCTCAAGCGGGTACCGGCCGAAGCCATGGCCAACGTGCGCAACGACATGTACCTGACCAGCGAAGCCATCCGCCTGATCGAGAAGAACCAGCTGGTGGTGTTCGATGCAGGCACGCGCCGCCAGGTGCTGCTGTTCAAGACCCAGCTGGACGACGCCACCCGCTACATCCCGCTGTGGGTGAAAGTGGCCGTGGCCATCGCACTGGGGCTGGGCACCATGGTCGGCTGGCGGCGCATCGTGGTGACGGTAGGCGAGAAGATCGGCAAGACCCACCTCAGCTATGCCCAAGGGGCTTCGGCCGAAGTGGTGGCAATGTGCACCATTGGTGCGGCGGACATGTTCGGGTTGCCGGTGTCGACCACCCACGTGTTGAGTTCCGGGGTGGCCGGGACCATGGTGGCCAACGGGTCGGGGATACAGAAGCGCACGCTGGTCAACCTGCTGATGGCCTGGGTGCTGACCTTGCCGGCAGCGATGCTGTTGGCCGGCAGCCTGTACTGGCTGCTGCACCACATTTTCTGAACCTGAAGTCAGTTTCGCCTTCACTGGCCCTATCGCCGGCAAGCCAGCTCCCACAGGAACACCACAGACCTCAAGCCCTGTGCATTACCTGTGGGAGCTGGCTTGCCGGCGATAGGGCCCTTACAGCCAACATCAACCTGGAATTTTCAGCCCGCGTTGCACGGCCGGCCGCTCGAGGAACGCCGCCAGCACCCGCTGCACTTCCTTGAACTGATCGAAGCCAACCAGGTCTCGGGCGTTGTAACGCTCAACCAGGTTACGCACCCACGGGAAGATCGCGATGTCGGCAATACTGTACTCGTCGACCATCCATTCCCGGCCTTGCAGATGCCGGTCCAGAACACTGAGCAGGCGCTTGGACTCGTTGACATAACGGTCCCGCGGGCGCTTGTCCTCGTATTCCTTGCCAGCAAAGAAATGGAAGAACCCGACCTGGCCGAACATCGGCCCGATGCCGCCCATCTGGAACATCAGCCACTGCAAGGTCTGGTAACGCTGGGCCGGGTCCTGGCTGAGCAACTGGCCGCTCTTCTCCGCCAGGTACTGCAGGATCGCCCCCGACTCGAACAGCGGCAGCGGCTGGCCGCCAGGGCCATTGGGGTCGAGGATGGCGGGGATCTTGTTGTTGGCGCTGAGCGAGATGAACTCGGGGCTCAGCTGGTCATCGTTGTCGAAGCTGACCTTGTGCGGCTCATAGGCCAGGCCGATCTCTTCGAGCATGATCGACACCTTGACGCCGTTGGGCGTCGGCAGCGAATACAGCTGCAGGCGCTCGGGGTGTCTGGCGGGCCACTTGCGGGTAATGGGGAAAGCACTGAGATCGGTCATGATCAACCTTGCCTGGGGAATGAACCTCTCACTCTAGAGACATCCCCGGCCGCTGACCATCACCGACCACTTATCAGCAACGGCGGCTCAGGCCTGGCCGTGGGCCTTGAGCTTGAGCTTTTCGGTATCGACACGAACGAACACCGAGTCGGCAGTCACTGTCAGCACATCGTCGGCCCAGACTTCGCAGAGCACCCGGGTCTTGCGCCCTACCTCACCTTCCACACGCGCCTTGAGCAACAATTCGACGCCCATGGGCGTGGGCTTGAGGTAGTTCAGGCCAAGGCTGCCAGTGACACAGTCGATGCGCGGCAGGCTGCCCGCTTCGCGACCTTCGTTGCGGTAGTGGTAAGCCATTGCCGTCCAGTTGGAGTGGCAGTCGACCAGCATCGCCAGCAGCCCGCCGTAGACCAGGCCGGGCCAGCCGATGAAGGTGCTGTCGGGCGCGTGCCGGCACACCAGGTGGATGCCGTCGGCGTCCCAGTGGCTTTGCAGATGCAGGCCGCTGGGGTGGGAGCAACCGCAGCCGTAGCAGGTGCCGTCGGGTGCGGCAAGGGCCTGGAGGGAAAGGGGGTGGTCGTTCATACGCTTCCTGTGCTTATTGATATGGGGGGCGCGCAACGCCCCCACATTAAAGCAGAAACATCAGGCCGTCTGGGCAACTACCCTGGCGCGCCGCTGGGTCAGCGAAACCAGCAGGATGAACGCGGTCACCCCGGCGGTCATCAGCGTCTCGTAGCGGTAGGCATCGCTGAACAGCATGTAGCCCAGCACCATGACGATGGTGCCGATCACCAGCCAGGTCAGCCATGGGAACAGCCACATCTTCAGCTCCAGCGGCCGCCCTTCACGCTCGGCACGAGCCCGCATGCGCAGCTGCGAAACGGCAATCACCAGGTACACCAGCAAGGCGATGGCGCCGGTGGTGGACAGCAGGAAGCCGAATACCTTGCCCGGGAACACATAGTTGACGAAGCACCCGGCAAAGCCGGCCAGGGTCGAGAAGATGACCGCCACGGTCGGTACGCCAGAGCCGGAGATACGCTTGGTAACGCTCAGCGCCTGGCCGCGGGCACCCAGCGAATAGAGCATGCGCGACGCAGTGTACAGGCCCGAGTTCATGCAACTGGTCACGGCCACCAGCACCACGATATCCACCAGCAGCTTGGCGCCCGGCACGTTCAGCACTTCCAGCACGCGCTGGAACGAGCCCACTGCTTTCAGGCCCGGGTCGTTCCATGCCACCAGCGATACCACCAGGAAGATCGACGCCAGGTAGAAGATGGCGATGCGGTACACCACCAGGTTGGTAGCGCGGCGGATCTTGTCTTTCGGGTTGGCGGTTTCGTCAGCGGCAATGGTGACGATTTCGGCACCGAAGAACGAGAAGATGGTGATCAGCACGCCACCGAGCACGGTGCCGAAACCGTTGGGCATGAAGCCGCCGTTATCCCACAACCGGCTGACCCCGGACACCTCGGCCAGCGGCCAGACGCCAAACACCGCCAGGCTGCAGACCACGATGAAGGCGATGATCGCCACCACCTTGACCAGCGCGAACCAGTACTCGAACGCACCGAAGTTCTTCACGCTGATCAGGTTGGTACCCGACAGCACCAGCATGATCAGGAAGGCGAACAGCCACGACGGCACGCCAGGGAAGTAGGCATGCAGGATGTCGGCGCCGGCAATGGCCTCGACCGGAATGATCAGTACCCAGAACCACCAGTACAGCCAGCCGATGGTAAAGCCTGCCCAAGGGCCGATGGCTTCGGAGGCATAGGTGGAAAACGAGCCGCTGTTGGGGTTGGCGATGGCCATTTCGCCCAGCATGCGCATCACCAGCAAGACCAGCAGCCCGGTCATGGCGTAGGAGATGAGGATGGCCGGGCCGGCGGTGGCAATGGCGTTGGAGGAGCCGATGAACAGGCCGGCACCGATGATGCCGGCGATGGAGATCATGGATACCTGACGGGACGTCAGACCGTGCTGCAGGGAGCGCTGTTTGTTGTTGTGTAGCGAAGCCATGAAGAACCCTCGAATGGGTCGGCCGCAGCGGGGCGGCTGAAGACTGGAGCAGAATTCTTATAAATTTCTGATGTTCGTTGTTGTTGTTTTGCAGATGCCGGAAGCGGGTACTGACCTCCTCTTCGCACGACCGGTTGTAATCGTTGATCCAGGTCAGTATTAATCTATAGGCCGGGGTCAACAAACGACCTTTTCGAAACACATGATTCCGTTATGGAATGAACTCCTTCCTTTTTTGCTCGGTATTTGCCCGTCATGTCCAAACGCCTGATGCCTTCGACCACCGCCCTTCAGTGCTTCGAAGCGGCCGCCCGCCACCTCAGCTTCACCCGCGCGGCCCAGGAACTGCACCTGACCCAGAGCGCCGTCAGCAAGCAGGTGGCGCAGCTCGAGGACATGCTGTCGCACTCGCTGTTCCAGCGTATTCGCCGGCGCCTGCACCTGACCCCGGCAGGCGCGCTGTACCTCACCGAAGTGAACAAGATCCTCACCCAGATCGACATTTCCAGCCGCTACATCCTCAGCTACGGCGACGAGACCGAAGTGCTGCGCATCGCCACCCAGCCCACCTTCGGCGCGCGCTGGCTGGTACCCCGGCTGAAGGGTTTTGGCGACCGCTACCCGCGCATTCACCTGGATATCCGCAATGAGCTGGAGCCGTTCGACCTGGTGCAGGCCAAGGCCGACATTGCGTTTTTCTTCGGCCAGGGCACCTGGCCCGGGGCAACCTGCATCGAGCTGTTCAGCGAGGAAGTGGTGCCGGTGTGCAGCCCGCAGCTGCTGGCCAACCACCGGTTCGACAGCGCCCAGGCGCTGACCGAACACCGCCTGCTGCAGTGCGTGTCGCGCCCGGAGGCCTGGCACGAATGGTTCCTGGGGCTGGGGCTGCATAGCCAGAACAGCTACCACGGGCCCCGCTTCGACACGTTCTACCTGTGCATCCGCGCGGCCATTGCCGGCTGCGGTATCGCCCTGATTCCGCGCTACCTGGTGGCCGAAGAGCTGAGCGAGGGCAAACTGGTGGTGGCCTGGGACCACCCGGTGGCGAGCAATGGCCGGCACTTCATCGCCCATGCCGAGCATGCGGCCGAAGTGCCCAAGGTCAGGGCCTTCGTGCAGTGGATTCGGGAGCGGGTGGCCGAGGGGGATTGATTCCTCCTGCACTGGCCCTATCGCCGGCAAGCCAGCTCCCACAGGTACGGCAGAGGTCTTGATGGCTGTGGAGTACTTGTGGGAGCTGGCTTGCCGGCGATAGGGCCGGAATGGCAGATACAAAAACCACCTAGTTCAAGAATCCAGGGAATGACCGCAATCGAATAATTCGTTTGCGGAATAACCTGCCAACACGCTTGGATAATAAGAAACTCGAACAAAGGTCCGCGTGCCCATGAACCAGGAAAGTATCAGTCAATCCATTGCCATCGTTCACCCGATCACACTTTCCCATGGCCGTAATGCCGAAGTCTGGGACACCGACGGCAAACGTTACATCGACTTCGTCGGCGGTATCGGTGTACTCAACCTGGGCCACTGCAACCCGGCCGTGGTCGAGGCGATCCAGGCCCAGGCCGCTCGCCTGACCCACTACGCCTTCAACGCAGCCCCCCACGGCCCATACCTGGCGCTGATGGAACAACTGAGCCAATTCGTACCGGTCAGCTACCCATTGGCCGGCATGCTCACCAACAGCGGTGCGGAAGCTGCGGAAAACGCCCTGAAAGTGGCCCGTGGTGCCACCGGCAAACGCGCCATCATCGCCTTCGACGGCGGCTTCCACGGTCGCACCCTGGCCACCCTGAACCTCAACGGCAAGGTCGCCCCGTACAAGCAGCGGGTCGGTGAACTGCCGGGGCCGGTGTACCACCTGCCCTACCCCAGCGCCGACACCGGGGTTACCTGCGAACAGGCCCTCAAGGCCATGGACCGCCTGTTCAGCGTCGAGCTGGCAGTGGAGGACGTGGCGGCGTTCATCTTCGAACCGGTGCAGGGCGAAGGCGGCTTCCTCGCCCTTGACCCAGCCTTCGCCCAGGCCCTGCGCCGCTTCTGCGACGAGCGCGGCATCCTGATCATCATCGACGAGATCCAGTCGGGCTTCGGCCGCACCGGCCAGCGCTTCGCCTTCCCGCGTCTGGGCATCGAGCCCGACTTGCTGCTGTTGGCCAAGAGCATTGCCGGCGGCATGCCGCTGGGTGCGGTGGTCGGGCGCAAGGAGTTGATGGCAGCACTGCCCAAGGGCGGCCTGGGTGGCACCTACTCAGGCAACCCGATCGCCTGCGCAGCGGCCCTGGCCAGCCTGGCGCAGATGACCGACGAGAACATCGCTACCTGGGGTGAGCGCCAGGAGCAGGCAATCGTGCGCCGCTTCGAGCGCTGGAAAGCCTCGGGCCTGAGCCCGTTCCTCGGCCGCCTGACCGGCGTCGGCGCCATGCGCGGGATCGAGTTCGTCAATGCCGACGGCAGCCCGGCACCGGCGCAACTGGCCAAGGTGATGGAAGCGGCGCGGGCCAAGGGCCTGTTGCTGATGCCCAGCGGCAAGGCGCGGCACATCATCCGCCTGCTGGCACCGCTGACCATCGAGGCCGCAGTGCTCGAGGAAGGCCTGGATATCCTCGAGCAGTGCCTGGCGGAGCTGGGCGCCTGAGAGGAACGGGGGCTTAAAGACCCAGTTCCTGCGGGGTGAGCATGTCGGACTCGAAGGCAATCCAGCCGCCTTCGAGTTCGGCGTGGCCGTTGACGATCGGGCCGTAGTAGGTCAGGCCGTTCTCCAGGGTCACGCAGATGTGCGTGGCGTTCTTTTCGGGGGCTGCGAGCGTACCGACGAAATGCACCTTCTTCAGCGTTTCGGTCACCGCTTCCAGGCCAACGCGCATGTTGGGGTTTTCCGAGGCCTCGGCGTCGCCGCCGCGGTCTTCGGCGCTGACGGTGATGGTGGCGATGTACGGGTACTTGGTGCTCAAGCGGGTTACCTCTGTGGGTGTGTAGGCGTATGGGCGCGTAGAGTACGGCAGGTGATCTCTATTGTCTCTACCGGCCTCTTCGCGGGCACGCCCGCTCCCACAGGGATCGCATGTTGCTCAGGTTGTGCACAGCACCTGTGGGAGCGGGCGAGCCCGCGAAGAGGCCGGGCCTGCAAAAGGTGATCTGAAGGGCCCGATCTGTTAGGGTGCCCGCCGATGCACGCCACACCACACGAGGATCCCGAGTGAGCGCCGAAGAACCCCTTATCGCCGACCTGTTCGAGGTCGACAAACGCCTGTCCCTCAAGCCCGTGGTGGACTTCAACAGCTACCTGCGCAACGCCTTCGGCGAAGGCCCGTGCCGTTGCCATCGCTGCACCGAAGGTGGCGACCAAGGCACCTACAGCCACGCCCACACCTTCACCTTCGACGGCCGCCAATGGCACCGCCGCTTTGCCAGCACCTCCGGCAGCGACGTCGCCCAGGCCCTGAAAAAGGCCTGGCTTTCGTACACCAAGGCCGATCTCAACCTGATCGGCGCACTGGACCTGGCCACCCTCAAGACCTTCACCGAAGCCGCCCTGCACACGCGCCTGCTGGCCCTGCTGCCTGCCAGCGGCCTGGCCCGCGAAGTGGATGGCCAGTGGCTGCTGCAAGCCCAGGCCGACTGACGGCCCGGCGGTAAAGCAGGATTCTCCCGTTCTGCTACCGTGGGAGAATCCGCTCATCCGCAGGTAGTCCGCCATGGCCCGTACAACGCCCATCGAGCTGTACCGCAATATCGGTATCGTCGCCCACGTGGACGCCGGCAAGACCACGACCACCGAGCGGATCCTGTTCTACACCGGGGTCAACCACAAGATGGGCGAAGTGCACGATGGTGCCGCGACCATGGACTGGATGGCCCAGGAGCAGGAGCGCGGCATCACCATCACCTCGGCGGCGACCACTGCCTTCTGGCAGGGCTCGACCAAGCAGTTCGCCCACAAGTACCGCTTCAACATCATCGACACCCCGGGCCACGTCGACTTCACCATCGAGGTGGAGCGCTCACTGCGCGTGCTCGATGGCGCGGTAGTGGTGTTCAGCGGCGCGGACGGGGTCGAACCGCAGTCCGAAACCGTATGGCGCCAGGCCAACAAGTACCACGTGCCGCGCCTGGCCTACATCAACAAGATGGACCGGCAGGGCGCCGACTTCCTGCGCGTGGTCAAGCAGATCGACCAGCGCCTGGGCCACCACCCGGTGCCGATCCAGCTGGCCATCGGCAGCGAAGAGAACTTCATCGGCCAGATCGACCTGGTGAAGATGAAGGCCATCTACTGGAACGATGCCGACCAGGGCACCAGCTACCGCGAAGAAGACATCCCTGCCGAGCTGCAGGCGCTGGCCGACGAGTGGCGCGCGCACATGATCGAGGCCGCCGCCGAAGCCAATGACGAGCTCACCATGAAGTTTCTCGATGGCGAGGAACTGAGCATCGACGAGATCAAGGCCGCACTGCGCCAACGCACCATCGCCAATGAAATCGTCCCGACCATCCTCGGCTCGTCGTTCAAGAACAAGGGCGTGCCGCTGATGCTCGACGCGGTCATCGACTACCTGCCCGCCCCGTCGGAGATCCCGGCCATCAAGGGCACCGACCCGGATGACGAAGAAAAGCACCTGGAGCGCCACGCCGACGACAGCGAGCCGTTCTCGGCCCTGGCATTCAAGATCGCCACCGACCCGTTCGTCGGCACCCTGACCTTCGCCCGGGTCTACTCCGGCGTGCTCAGCTCCGGCAACGCGGTACTCAACTCGGTAAAGGGCAAGAAGGAACGCATCGGCCGCATGGTGCAGATGCATGCCAACCAGCGGGCTGAAATCAAGGATGTGTGCGCCGGCGACATCGCCGCGCTGATCGGCATGAAGGACGTGACCACCGGCGACACCCTGTGCGACATGGACAAGCCGATCATCCTCGAACGCATGGACTTCCCCGACCCGGTAATTTCCGTGGCGGTGGAGCCCAAGACCAAGGCCGACCAGGAAAAAATGGGCATCGCCTTGGGCAAGCTGGCCCAGGAAGACCCGTCATTCCGCGTGCGCACCGACGAGGAGACCGGCCAGACCATTATCTCGGGCATGGGCGAGTTGCACCTGGACATCATCGTCGACCGCATGCGCCGCGAGTTCAACGTCGAGGCCAACATCGGCAAGCCGCAGGTGGCCTACCGCGAGAAAATCCGCAATACCTGCGAGATCGAGGGCCGCTTCGTCCGCCAGTCCGGCGGCCGAGGCCAGTACGGCCACTGCTGGATCCGCTTCGCCCCCGGCGACGAGGGCAAGGAAGGCCTGGAGTTCATCAACGAGATCGTTGGCGGCGTGGTCCCACGCGAATACATCCCGGCTATCCAGAAAGGCATCGAGGAGCAGATGAAGAACGGCGTGCTGGCCGGCTACCCGCTGATCAACCTGAAGGCGGCGGTATTCGACGGCTCGTACCACGATGTCGACTCGAACGAAATGGCCTACAAGATCGCCGCCTCGATGGCCACCAAGCAGCTGTCGCAGAAAGGTGGGGCGGTGTTGCTGGAGCCGGTGATGAAGGTGGAAGTGGTGACCCCGGAGGAGTACCAGGGTGACATCCTCGGCGACCTGAGCCGGCGCCGCGGGATGATCCAGGACGGTGACGAAACGCCGGCCGGCAAGGTGATCCGTGCCGAGGTGCCGCTGGGCGAGATGTTCGGCTACGCCACCTCGATGCGCTCCATGACCCAGGGCCGGGCCAGCTTCTCGATGGAGTTCACCCGTTATGCCGAGGCACCGGCGAGCATTGCCGATGCCATCGTCAAGAAGAACCGCGGGGAATAAATCCTTCTCCTGCACTGGCCTCTTCGCGGGCATGCCCGCTCCCACAAGGGTTATGCGATCCCTGTGGGAGCGGGCGCGCCCGCGAAGGGGCCGGCACAGGCAACAACCCTTCTCAGTGCTGCTCCCCAGCCCGCTTCAGCAGCTTCTTGCAGCGCTCGGACAGATGCACCACCCGCAACTGCTTGCCCGCCCTCGCATACCGCTCCCGCAAGGTCTTCAACGCCGCAATCGCCGAATAATCGACAAAGCTCAAATGCTGGCAATCCAGGGTCACCTTGGCCGGGTCGTTAGCCGGGTCGAACTGGTTCAGGAACACCGTAGTCGAGGCAAAGAACAGCGTGCCATGCACCTGGTAATGCTTGCCCTCCTCTGCATCCTCATGGCTGTCGGCATACAGCTCCCGCGCATGCTGCCAGGCAAAGTTCACCGCCGCGATGACGATGCCGAACAGTACCGCCACCGCCAGGTCGGTGAGCACCGTTACCACGGTCACGGCAATGATCGCCAGCACATCGCTCAGCGGCACCTTGTGCAGCACCCGCAACGACGCCCAGGCAAAGGTCTGCTGCGCCACCACGAACATCACCCCGACCAGCGCCGCCAGCGGAATACGCTCGATCAGCGGCGACAGGAACAGCACGAACAGCAGGACCATCACCCCGGCCACCACGCCTGACAGCCGGCCACGGCCATTGGAGCTGAGGTTGATCACCGTCTGGCCGATCATCGCGCACCCCCCCATGCCGCCGCACAGGCCGGAAACCATGTTGGCCGCACCCAGTGCCACGCACTCGCGGTCCGGGTAGCCACGGCTCTCGGTGATTTCATCGGTCAGGTTGAGCGTAAGCAGGGTTTCCAGCAGGCCGACCATGGCCATCAGCACCGCGTAGGGGGCGATGATCTTCAGGGTCTCGAGGTTCCACGGCACGTCCGGCAGGGCCAGCTGCGGCAGGCCGCCGGCGATGCGCGCCATGTCGCCCAGGGTGCGCGTGGGCAGGCCGAGCAGGTACACCAGCAAACCAACGCCAAGGATCGCCACCAGCGCTGGCGGCACCGCACGGGTCAACTTCGGCAGCACGTAGACCACCGCCATGGTCAGCGCCACCAGGCCGATCATCAGGTACAGCGGCGTACCGCCGAGCCAGTGCCCGCCCTCTTTGAAGTGCTCCAGCTGGGCCATGGCAATGACGATCGCCAGGCCATTGACGAAGCCGAGCATCACCGGGTACGGCACCAACCGCACCAGCTTGCCCAGGCGCAGCAAGCCGAACAGGATCATCACCACGCCGCCCAGCAAAACCGTGGCCAGCAGGTACTGCGCACCGTGCTGCACCACCAGCGCAACGATTACCACCGCCATCGAGCCGGCGGCACCGGAAATCATCCCCGGCCGACCACCGAACAGCGCCGTCAGGGTGCAGATGATGAAGGCGCCATACAGGCCCATCAGCGGGTTGAGGTGAGCCACCAGGGCAAAGGCGATGCACTCGGGCACCAGGGCGAATGAGGTGGTCAGGCCGGCGAGCACGTCGGCGCGAAGTCGGGCGGGTTTCATGGGCATCCTGTGGTGCAGTCCGGATGGACGGATCGAAAACAAGCGGGCGCGATGTTACGGAATTTGTCTGGCAGCGGCCACCGTTCAGCGCACCCGCTCCCGGCTTTGCACGGCCAGGTCCAGAGCGCGCTGCATGTCCAGGCGCGCCGAACGCCCCAGGTCGGGGTGGTTCAGTTGGCCGCCACGCTCAGACGGCAGGATCGGCGCCGTCAGGTCCTCGGCGTCCATCGCTTCGAAATCCTGCTCGGCGCCCAGGGTCAAGGCGCTGCGCCGCAACAGCATGCGCACCTGTTCGGGGGTCAGCGCCGGGTTGATCGACAGCATCGTCGCCACGGTTGCAGTCACCAGCGGTGTTGCGTACGACGTGCCACAATGCGCAGCGCCCGCACCCGGGCGAATGCAGGCCGCCGCACTGACATCCACACGCATGTCGATGTTGGAGCTATGGCGCTTGCGCACATGGCCAGGGTGTTCGACCGCCACTGACTTGTCACTGCGCTGGTGCCCGCCCACCACCAGCAATTGTTCGGTGATGAACGACGATGGCAGGCGATATTCATCGGTACCCGACCAGGACGCACCATTACCCGCCGAGTTGACCACCACCACATCAGGGTGCTCGGCGCGCAGCCACAGGAAGAACTCCTCGAGCAGTTCCTCATAGCCACTCATGGCCAGCCCGGAACGCACCAGCGAATCGACTTCGTCACCTTTGACATCGCGCGCCCCTACCCGATGGATGCCCCAGCTCCAGTTCAACACCCGCACCCCATCCTCGACCAGGTTCACCGATGCAGCGATGTTGGCGGTGATACCGGCATCCGAGTTGCGCTCGACAATCACCTCGAAGCCAGGACTGTGCTTGCCCAGCCTTGGCAAAAAGCCTTCATCCGGGTTCGCCAGGATACCGGCCACATGGTTTCCGTGGCTGCCTGGGCGGTCACCGTCGCGCGCATACAGGCACGTCTGCGCCTGCTCGCAGCGCCCTCGATAATGGCTGAAGCCTGGCGCGTCGAAGTCCACCTCTCGCTCGATCACCCCGACCCGCACCGGTTGCACCGGCAAGCTGGAAGCGGCAATTCGCCGCTGGTAGTAGTACAGCGCGTCCATGAAGCGGTTGGCGGCCCATTCATCCGCCTGATCGATGGCCAGGGCGTCGCGCCCGCTGCCTTCCTCGCCACGCTCCGGGGCAGTCTCCTCGACAATCACTGCATCCACGCTGACTTCACTGCCCATGCGCAGGATCATCGCGTCGCGCTGCACCAGGTCGCCCACCGGCAAGCGCAACTGGTAGACATTCAGCGGCGGTATGGCACCCACGACCTGGGCGCCGTACTTCCCGGCGATCCGTCGGGCTTCGCCGAGGCCATCATGTTTTTCCTCGATCAAAAGGCTTACCAGGTCCACATAGGTGGTGAGGCCATCCATGTTCTTCGCCACTTCATCAGGCCCGGCGGCCACAACATGGCTGCGCTGGCGGGTCAGCCAAACCGGGTTGCTGGTGCGCTCGCCGTCCTCCAGCCACAGCGGAGCACTGCGCAGGGCTTGTTTGGCCAATTTCAGCGTAAGCCGGTCACCTTGCCGCTCGAAATCGGCTGTCGGCAGCCGCACACCACCGAGCCAGACCGTCGGCAGCTGCGCCCCAAGCCCCTCGGCGCGCAGGCACCATTGCTGCTGGCCATCGCCAAACAGGTCGCCACAACGCTGCAGCTGTTTGATGCGCAACGAATCAGCTGCAGCCTCGGCACCAAGGCTGCAAAGCCATAACAACAGGATCAGACCACGCTTCATGCCATCAGCCCCACTCACTCCCTGTGAATGCGACTGACGGGAAAGATCAAAGGTTCAGCTATGGCGGACAGCCGTCTCGCCCCAGGTGCTTTCGTAGCCACTTCCCCATCATCGACATGATCCAGACCCGGCAGGAAGTCAGTAAATTTGCCATCATGTCCATTCCACCTGCGGAGATCATGGACATGCCGCTACGCCCCCTATTCGCCGCCTTGCTGCTGGCCGCCAGCCTCACCGCCCAGGCCGCCACCGAGGTATTGCCGCTACAACACCGCAGCAGCGCCGAACTGCTGCCCGCCGCCCAGGCATTCATCGGCAAGGACGGCACGGTCAGCGCCTTCGAGAACAAGCTGATCGTCAACGCCAGCCCCGAGCGCATCGACGACCTGCGCACCCTGCTGCAACAGCTGGACACCGCACCCAAGCGCCTGCTGATCAGCGTCGACAACAACGACAGCAACTTCCAGGACAACCGTGGCAACGCACGTGTCATTCACTACGGCACCAGCAACCGTGACGGCGGCATGCAGCAGATTCAGGCCAGCGAAGGCCAGCCGGCGCTGATCCAGGTCGGCCAGAGCATCCCGATCACCAGCACCAGCACCAGCACCGACGGCTACGGGCGCATCCAGAGCAATACCGAATACCGCAACGTGACCCAGGGTTTCTACGTCACGCCCAGCTTGAGCGGCGATACGGTTCGTCTGCAAATAAGCACCAATAATGACCGCATCAGCCAGGAACGTGCTGATGTAGTGAAAGTGCAAAGCACCGACACGACAATCACCGGCAAGCTCGGAGAATGGATCACCCTGGCCGGCTACAACCAGCAGAGCCAAGCCGACCGTAGCGCGTCAAGCCACAGTTACAGCACCCAACGGGGTGAAAACATGACTTTGCGTGTCAAAGTCGACCTTCTCGACTGATCCCAGGCAATTCAAGGCCTCGACCAAAGGCCTTGAAACTGACTGCCAAGTCGCATTAGACCAAAGATGTAGTAAGTGAAAAAAACCACTACAAAACATTTGACAGGGTCTTTTTCCCAAGGGCATGATGGCCTCGCTCCCGCTAATCAGGGGCCCTGGCAAGGGCCTTCGAGGCGCACTCCTCCCACCCCTGGAGGCGTCTCGTGTCTATACGGCCCACAAGGCGGTTCGACGGGATTGCGACTGCAACGAAGAAGTTGTCCCGAGGGACGGAAGCGCATCACCGCAGTACTGGCAATCGCGTAGCACCGCAGCAAGGCAACCACGAGCCAACCTGCCGGAGCGCCCTTTCGCCTGGCCTGCACACCCTTCCCCTTCGAGCCTTCGCGTTCGCCGCCGCACTCCTGCGAACAGGACAGCCGCCAGCTCCTGATCTGCTCCGAGCATCAGCACAATTACCCCAAGATCGATGCGACGAGGTTTATTTCCATGGCACTGACACGCGAACAGCAAATTGCAGCCCTCGAGAAAGACTGGGCCGAGAACCCGCGCTGGAAAGGCGTGACCCGTACCTACACCGCCGCTGATGTCGTTCGCCTGCGTGGCTCCCTGCAGCCGGAGCACACCCTGGCCCGCCTGGGTGCAGAAAAACTGTGGAAGCTGGTCACCGAAGGTGCCCACCCGTCCTTCCGCCCAGAAAAAGATTTCGTCAACTGCATGGGCGCCCTGACCGGCGGCCAGGCAGTGCAGCAGGTCAAGGCCGGCATCCAGGCCATCTACCTGTCCGGCTGGCAGGTTGCCGCCGACAACAACTCCGCCGAGTCCATGTACCCTGACCAGTCGCTGTACCCGGTCGACTCGGTACCGACCGTGGTCAAGCGCATCAACAACGCCTTCCGCCGCGCCGACCAGATCCAGTGGAAAGCTGGCAAGAACCCGGGCGACGATGGCTACATCGACTACTTCGCACCGATCGTGGCCGACGCCGAAGCCGGTTTCGGCGGCGTACTGAACGCCTACGAGCTGATGAAGAACATGATCGAAGCAGGCGCCGCCGGCGTGCACTTCGAAGACCAGCTGGCCTCGGTGAAAAAATGCGGCCACATGGGTGGCAAGGTACTGGTACCGACCCAGGAAGCCGTGCAAAAGCTGGTGGCCGCGCGCCTGGCAGCTGACGTATCGGGCGTGCCGACCATCATCCTGGCCCGTACCGACGCCAACGCCGCCGACCTGCTGACCAGCGACTGCGACCCGTACGACCAGCCGTTCGTGATTGGCGAGCGCACCCGTGAAGGCTTCTACAAGGTACGCGCCGGCCTCGACCAGGCCATCGCCCGCGGCCTGGCCTACGCGCCGTACGCCGACCTGATCTGGTGCGAAACCGCCAAGCCGGACCTGGACGAAGCCCGCCGCTTCGCCGAAGCGATCAAGAAGGAGTACCCGGACCAGATCCTGTCGTACAACTGCTCGCCTTCCTTCAACTGGAAGAAGAACCTGGACGACGCGACCATCGCCAAGTTCCAGCGCGAACTGTCGGCAATGGGCTACAAGCACCAGTTCATCACCCTGGCCGGCATCCACAACATGTGGCACGGCATGTTCAACCTGGCGCACGACTACGCCCGCAACGACATGACCGCCTACGTGAAGCTGCAGGAGCAGGAATTCGCTGACGCCAACAAAGGCTACACCTTCGTGGCGCACCAGCAGGAAGTAGGCACTGGCTACTTCGACGACATGACCACCGTGATCCAGGGTGGCGCATCGTCGGTGACTGCACTGACCGGTTCGACCGAGGAAGAGCAGTTCCACTGATAGTGGGTTGCTGCTGAAGAAAGGCCCGAGGCTTGTTGAAGCCCCGGGCCTTTCTTTTTGGTCTGTACCACACCCTTCAAGGACAACAGGTTAGCGCCGAACATGTGGGAGCGGCCTTGCGTCGCGAAAGGGCCGCAAAGCGGCCCCGGCAATCTTGCGATGATGCACAAATTCCGGGGGCGCTTCGCACCCCAATCGCGACGCAAGGCCGCTCCCACAGGAGAAATCGCGCCTGTCGGTAGCACCTCAGTGCTTCATGCCCAGCTCCGCATCATCCATCAGCGCCTTAGCCATCGCGCTCAGATAGTGGGCGGCCCAGATCATCATCGGTTTCTCATCCATCAGGCCGGTGATGGTCAGTTCGCGCACATAGCCCATCAGCTCCGAGGACTGCTCGCGGGCATCCCGACAAGGAATGCCGGGCTCGATGCGGAACAGTGGGTGAGTACCGTTTTCACCTTGGTAGAAGGTGGTTTTGCCGACGGTGAACTGGGTATCTTCTGTTGTCATTGATCATTCCCCTGAAAACTCTCGACTGCCAGGGCCGGCCTCTTCGCGGGCTCGCCCGCTCCCACAAGTACCGTGCAAATCTTGAAGACTGCGGTGATCCTGTGGGAGCGGGCATGCCCGCGAAAGGGGCGGCCCGGGCAACGCATTAATCAGCCTTAGTGCAAAGTCCTGGGCTCGCCGGGCATCTGCACCTGAATCAATGCCGACTCAAGCAAAGCCCGCAGCGCCTCAAGCTCGTGCATCGAGGTCATCATCAGGATCGAAGCCGGGGATTTGGGCTGCAGCAGCAAGGCCTGATGCACCACGGTCGCCGCGCACAGCGCGTAGTCGGTGGCCTGGATCAGGGTGTCTTCGAGGGAATGGGGGTTGTGGGGTGGATCGGGGACAACTTTTAGCATGACTCGCTCCTTTCTTTCCTGTTTGGCCACCATCCGCCCGCTGTCAAACGGTTGGGTGGCAGCTATGCGCGGGTTGACAGACCGGTGGAAAGAAAGAAAGACCGGCGCACGCGAACGTGCCCACACGCACAGCCGCCATTGAGGCAAAGCGAGTGCACCTTCTTTCAATTCCGGCCTGTCAAAGCCGTGTCGTTGATGTGCAACGACACGCCGAGACTAGAGCGCTGCCACAGCAGCCGCAACGGAAAAAAGGCGGCAAGAGTATGTTTGGGAAATGGCCTACATGGAAGGGGACAAATCTGTTTTATGCCGCACTTCAGCAGCGCCTGCACCGGCCTATTCGCGGGTAAACCCGCCCCCACAGGGACTGTGCAAGTCTTGAAGACTGTGGTGATCCTGTGGGAGCGGGTTTACCCGCGAAAGGGCCGGTACAGGAGGAAGCAAAACCGGGGATCAGGTCTATGCTTGAGGCAGCACAGCCGCAAGGACCGCCCATGCTTCGTCCAAGCCACCTGATGATTCTCGCCCTGGTCGCCGCCGCCCTCTATATATATGCACTGGCCAGCGACAACACCCTGCTCGCCCTGCTGGCGAAACCGTTCCCGGTACTGGCCCTGATCGCCTGGCTGCGCAGTGCTCCCGCCACACCTTATCGCCGCTGGATCACCCTCGGCCTGGCATTCTCGGTACTCGGCGACATCCTGCTGGCCATCCCCGCCGACCTGTTCGTGTTCGGCCTGGCCGCCTTCCTCTGCGCCCACCTGGCCTACCTGCGCGCCTATTGCAGCCAGACCCTGCGCCCAGCCCTGCCCGCACTGCTGCTGAGCGCCATCACCGGTATCACTCTGCTCGGCGTACTGGCCAGCCACGGCCTCGGCCCGCTACTGATCCCGGTCGTGCTCTATGCCTTGGCCATCAGCGCCATGCTCTGGCGCGCCCTGGCCTGCGGCGGGCTCGCCGCGCTCGGCGCCTGCCTGTTCGTGCTCTCCGACAGCCTGATCGGTATCGACCGCTTCGTCAGCCCGTTCGCCGCCGCGCCGTACCTGATCATCCTCACCTACTGGCTCGGCCAGTGGGCGATCGCTTCATCAGCCAGTCATCGCTCAATCGATAAAGTATTGACCCAGAGCGGGGCAAGCGGCGTCGGAAGCTGCTAGAACAGGCGTTTTTCGCATTTGCAAGTAGGGGGAATCGCCAGATGAACTTTACAAGACGCAGAACAAGGGAAATATCAGGCATCAGGTCAAATGATATCAATTATCATTACGAAACTTGCAATTCGTTACCCGTCGCAAGAAACATAATTAACAAAACCGCACGCAATGCCCGAATCTCAAGGCTTTCAGCCAGTTACAAGCGGCTTTTGTACTTAATCCTACGAATAAATTTGCGACAGAAATTTTACTTGCACGGGGTTTACCCATAAAATCAGCGCGATTGATTCAGCTGCGACATTTGGTCACTGCATGTGCGACACCAAGTCGCCGCTCTACACTTATTTCAGACTGCAGAGCTGGGTCTCTGTATAAGGATCTCTAGCATGTCCGATTCGGCAGGACTCATCGCCCACAACTGGGGCTTTGCCATCTTCCTCCTGGGTGTCGTCGGCCTGTGCGCCTTCATGCTCGGCCTGTCCAGCCTGCTCGGTAGCAAGGCCTGGGGCCGCGCCAAGAACGAACCCTTCGAATCCGGCATGCTGCCCGTCGGCAGCGCCCGCCTGCGCCTGTCCGCCAAATTCTATCTGGTCGCGATGCTGTTCGTGATCTTCGATATCGAAGCCCTCTTTCTCTTTGCATGGTCTGTGTCCGTCCGCGAAAGCGGCTGGACCGGATTCGTCGAAGCACTCGTTTTCATAGCAATTCTGTTGGCTGGTCTTGTCTACCTATGGCGCGTCGGGGCACTTGATTGGGCTCCCGAAGGTCGCCGCAAGCGGCAAGCGAAGCTGAAACAATGAGGCTTTGGCATGCAATACAATCTCACCAGAATCGATCCGGATGCGCCCAACGAGCAGTACCCGGTCGGTGAACGGGAAACCGTCACCGATCAACTGCTGGAGGACCAGGTCCACAAGAACATCTTCATGGGCAAGCTTGAAGATGTGCTGCGTGGCGCGGTCAACTGGGGTCGCAAGAACTCCCTCTGGCCGTACAACTTCGGCCTGTCCTGCTGCTACGTGGAAATGACCACGGCCTTCACGGCACCCCACGACATCGCCCGCTTCGGCGCCGAAGTCATCCGGGCATCGCCGCGTCAGGCCGACTTCATGGTCATCGCCGGTACCTGCTTCGTCAAGATGGCGCCGATCATCCAGCGCCTGTACGAGCAGATGCTCGAGCCGAAATGGGTCATCTCCATGGGTTCGTGCGCCAACTCCGGCGGCATGTACGACATCTACTCGGTCGTTCAGGGGGTCGACAAGTTCCTCCCCGTGGACGTCTATGTGCCTGGCTGCCCGCCACGCCCTGAGGCTTTCCTGCAAGGCTTGATGCTGCTGCAGGAGTCGATCGGCCAAGAACGACGCCCGCTTTCCTGGGTTGTTGGTGATCAAGGTATTTACCGTGCCGAGATGCCAGCCCAGAAAGACCTGCGTCGTGAGCAGCGCATTGCAGTAACCAACCTGCGCAGCCCCGACGAAGTCTGATCCAGCGACCTGCCGCCCGCTCCCCTGGAGCCGGCGGCCTGGCTTCATTCTTAACGTTGACCCAAAGCGACCGAGACCATGACAGCGGACAACGCTATTTTCATTCCGCCCTACAAGGCTGACGACCAGGATGTGGTCGTCGAACTGCACAACCGTTTTGGCGCCGAAGCATTCGTCGCCCAGGAAACCCGCACCGGCATGCCCGTGCTGTGGGTCAAGCGCGAGCAGCTCAAGGAAGTGCTCAGCTTCCTGCGCGGCGTGGCCAAACCGTACAGCATGCTGTACGACCTGCACGGCGTCGACGAGCGCCTGCGCACCCAGCGCCGCGGCCTGCCAGCTGCCGACTTCAGCGTGTTCTACCACCTGCTGTCGATCGAGCGTAACAGCGATGTGATGATCAAGGTGTCGCTCAGCGAAGGCGACCTGAACCTGCCGACCGTGACCGGTATCTGGCCGAACGCCAACTGGTACGAGCGCGAAGTCTGGGACATGTTCGGCATCGACTTTGCCGGCCACCCGCACCTCAGCCGCATCATGATGCCGCCCACCTGGGAAGGCCACCCGCTGCGCAAGGACTACCCGGCCCGCGCCACCGAGTTCGATCCCTACAGCCTGACCCTGGCCAAGCAGCAGCTTGAAGAGGAATCGGCACGCTTCAACCCGGAAGCCTGGGGCATGAAGCGCCAGGGCGCCAACGAGGACTACATGTTCCTCAACCTCGGCCCCAACCACCCTTCCGCGCACGGTGCGTTCCGTATCGTCCTGCAGCTGGACGGTGAAGAGATCGTCGACTGCGTACCGGACATCGGCTACCACCACCGTGGCGCCGAGAAAATGGCCGAGCGCCAGTCCTGGCACAGCTTCATCCCCTACACCGACCGTATCGACTACCTCGGCGGGGTAATGAACAACCTGCCGTACGTGCTCGCGGTCGAGAAGCTGGCCGGCATCAAGGTGCCACAGAAGGTCGACACCATCCGCGTGATGCTGGCCGAGTTCTTCCGTATCACCAGCCACCTGCTGTTCCTGGGTACCTACATCCAGGACGTCGGCGCCATGACCCCGGTGTTCTTCACCTTCACCGACCGCCAGCGCGCCTACACCGTGATCGAAGCGATCACCGGTTTCCGCCTGCACCCGGCCTGGTACCGCATCGGTGGCGTCGCCCACGACCTGCCGCGCGGCTGGGACAAGCTGGTCAAGGACTTCGTCGAATGGCTGCCCAAGCGCCTCGACGAGTACGAAAAGGCTGCCCTGCAGAACAGCATCCTCAAGGGCCGTACCATCGGCGTTGCCGCGTACAACACCAAGGAAGCCCTGGCCTGGGGTACCACCGGTGCCGGCCTGCGTGCCACCGGTTGCGACTTCGACCTGCGTAAAGCCCGCCCCTACTCCGGCTACGAGAACTTCGAGTTCGAAGTACCGCTGGCCCACAACGGCGATGCCTACGATCGCTGCATGGTCCGTGTCGAGGAGATGCGCCAGAGTATCCGCATCATCGACCAGTGCCTGCGCAACATGCCGGAAGGCCCGTACAAGGCGGATCACCCGCTGACCACGCCGCCACCGAAAGAGCGCACCCTGCAGCACATCGAAACCCTGATCACGCACTTCCTGCAAGTCTCGTGGGGCCCGGTCATGCCGGCCAACGAGTCGTTCCAGATGATCGAGGCGACCAAGGGCATCAACAGTTACTACCTGACGAGCGATGGCGGCACCATGAGCTACCGCACCCGGATCCGCACCCCGAGCTACCTGCACCTGCAGCAGATCCCTTCGGTGATCAAAGGCAGCATGGTCGCCGACCTCATTGCGTACCTGGGCAGTATCGACTTCGTTATGGCTGACGTGGACCGCTAAGCATGAACAGCACGCTTATCCAGACAGACCGTTTCGCCCTGAGCGAAACCGAGCGCTCGGCCATCGAGCACGAAATGCATCACTACGAGGACCCGCGCGCGGCGTCCATCGAAGCCCTGAAGATCGTTCAGAAGGAACGTGGCTGGGTGCCGGACGGCGCCATCCACGCCATCGGCGAAGTACTGGGCATCCCGGCCAGCGACGTCGAAGGTGTCGCCACCTTCTACAGCCAGATTTTCCGTCAGCCGGTCGGCCGCCACATCATCCGCGTGTGCGACAGCATGGTCTGCTACATCGGCGGCCATGAATCCGTGGTCAGCCAGATTCAAAGCGAACTGGGCATCGGCCTGGGCCAGACCACCGCCGACGGGCGCTTCACCCTGCTGCCGGTATGCTGCCTGGGCAACTGCGACAAGGCCCCGGCGCTGATGATCGACGACGACACCTTCGGTGACGTGCAGCCGGCTGGCGTTTCCAAACTGCTGGAGGGTTACGTATGACCATTACTTCCTTCGGCCCGGCCAACCGCATCGCGCGCACGGCCGAAACCCACCCGCTGACCTGGCGCCTGCGTGACGACGGCGAGCCGGTCTGGCTTGCCGAGTACGAATCGAAGAACGGCTACGCTGCCGCCCGCAAGGCGCTGGCGCAGATGTCGGCCGACGACATCGTGCAAAGCGTCAAGGACTCCGGCCTCAAGGGCCGCGGTGGTGCGGGCTTCCCCACTGGCGTGAAGTGGGGCCTGATGCCCAAAGACGAATCCATGAACATCCGCTACCTGCTGTGCAACGCGGACGAAATGGAGCCGAACACCTGGAAGGACCGCATGCTGATGGAGCAACAGCCCCATCTGCTGGTCGAGGGCATGCTGATCAGCGCCCGCGCCCTGAAGGCCTACCGTGGCTACATCTTCCTGCGTGGCGAATACACCACCGCAGCGAAAAACCTCAACCGCGCCATCGAGGAAGCCAAGGCCGCCGGCCTGCTGGGCAAGAACATCCTCGGCAGCGGTTTCGATTTCGAGCTGTTCGTGCACACCGGTGCCGGCCGCTACATCTGTGGTGAAGAAACCGCACTGATCAACTCGCTGGAAGGCCGCCGCGCCAACCCGCGCTCCAAGCCGCCCTTCCCTGCCGCCGTTGGCGTGTGGGGCAAGCCGACTTGCGTGAACAACGTCGAAACCCTGTGCAACGTCCCGGCCATCGTCGCCAACGGCAACGACTGGTACAAGTCGCTGGCCCGCGAAGGCAGCGAAGACCACGGCACCAAGCTGATGGGCTTCTCCGGCAAGGTGAAGAACCCGGGCCTGTGGGAACTGCCGTTCGGCGTCACCGCCCGCGAACTGTTCGAAGACTATGCCGGCGGCATGCGCGACGGCTTCAAGCTCAAGTGCTGGCAGCCAGGCGGCGCCGGTACCGGCTTCCTGCTGCCCGAGCACCTCGACGCGCAGATGTACGCCGGCGGCATCGCCAAGGTCGGCACCCGTATGGGTACCGGTCTGGCCATGGCGGTGGACGACAGCATCAACATGGTTTCGCTGCTGCGCAACATGGAAGAGTTCTTCGCCCGCGAGTCGTGCGGCTGGTGCACTCCATGCCGTGACGGCCTGCCGTGGAGCGTGAAGATGCTGCGCGCACTGGAAAAAGGCCAGGGCCGCGCCGAAGACATCGAGACGCTGCTGGGCCTGGTCAACTTCCTCGGCCCTGGCCGTACCTTCTGTGCTCACGCACCAGGTGCCGTCGAGCCGCTGGGCAGTGCCATCAAATACTTCCGCTCGGAATTCGAGGCAGGTGTCGCTCCAGCTGGTGCTGGCGATGCGCTGCGTCCGAACCTGGCGAAGCCGATCGTGGTCGGCGCATAACAAGATGATTAAGGCGGGTGGTCCGTGCCACTCGCCAGCTTGCCGGCAGGCCCGAGAAATCGTGGCGTGTCGCAAGCTCACCGATTTCCATTAGCCACGCCCGCTCACGCGGGCCAACGAAGAACTTTGAACAATGGCCACTATCCACGTAGACGGCAAAGCGCTCGAAGTCAACGGTGCAGACAACCTGTTACAGGCCTGTCTGTCGCTCGGCCTCGACATCCCTTATTTCTGCTGGCACCCGGCGCTTGGTAGCGTTGGCGCCTGCCGGCAGTGCGCGGTCAAGCAGTACACCGACGAGAACGACACCCGCGGTCGTATCGTCATGTCCTGCATGACCCCTGCCTCCGACGGCACCTGGATCTCCATCGACGATGAAGAGTCCAAGGCGTTCCGCGCCAGCGTCGTCGAATGGCTGATGACCAACCACCCGCACGACTGCCCGGTGTGCGAGGAAGGCGGTCACTGCCACCTGCAGGACATGACGGTAATGACCGGCCACAACGAGCGCCGCTACCGTTTCACCAAGCGTACCCACCAGAACCAGGACCTCGGCCCGTTCATCGCCCATGAGATGAACCGCTGCATCGCCTGCTACCGCTGCGTGCGCTACTACAAGGACTATGCCGGTGGTACCGACCTGGGCGTTTACGGCGCCCACGACAACGTGTACTTCGGCCGCGTCGAAGACGGCGTGCTGGAAAGCGAATTCTCCGGCAACCTGACCGAGGTCTGCCCGACCGGCGTGTTCACCGACAAGACCCACTCCGAGCGCTACAACCGCAAGTGGGACATGCAGTTTGCCCCGAGCATCTGCCACGGCTGCTCCAGCGGCTGCAACATCAGCCCGGGCGAGCGCTACGGCGAACTGCGTCGGGTGGAAAACCGCTTCAACGGTTCGGTCAACCAGTACTTCCTGTGCGACCGTGGCCGCTTCGGCTATGGCTACGTCAACCGCAAGGATCGCCCACGCCAGCCACACCTGGCCGACGGCACCAAGCTGGGCCTGGACGCCGCCCTGGACAAAGCCGCCGACCTGCTGCGCGGCCGTACCATCGTCGGTATCGGCTCGCCACGCGCCAGCCTGGAAAGCAACTACGGCCTGCGTGAGCTGGTCGGTGCCGAGTACTTCTACTCGGGCATGGAAGCCGGTGAACTGGCCCGCGTACGCCTGGCCCTGAACGTGCTGAACAACAGCCCGCTGCCGGTCCCGACCCTGCGCGACATCGAAGACCACGACGCCGTGTTCGTGCTCGGTGAAGACCTGACCCAGACCGCTGCCCGCGTCGCCCTGGCCGTGCGCCAGGCCACCAAGGGCAAGGCCGAGGCCATGGCCGAAGCGATGAAGGTGCAGCCGTGGCTCGACGCCGCCGTGAAGAACATCGGCCAGCACGCGCTGTACCCACTGTTCATCGCTTCGCTGGCTGAGACCAAGCTGGACGACGTTGCCGAAGAATGCGTGCACGCCGCCCCGGCCGACCTGGCCCGCATCGGTTTCGCCGTGGCCCACGCCATCGACCCGAGCGCCCCTGCCGTAGAAGGCCTGGACGCCGAAGCGAAAGCCCTGGCCCAGCGCATCGCCGACGCCCTGGTCGCAGCCAAGCGCCCACTGGTCGTGGCCGGTACCTCGCTGGCCGACCCGGCGCTGATCGAAGCCGCCGCCAACATCGCCAAGGCGCTGAAGCTGCGCGAGAAGAACGGCTCGCTGAGCCTGGTGGTGCCTGAAGCCAACAGCCTCGGCCTGGCCATGCTCGGTGGCGAGTCGGTCGATGCCGCGCTGGACGCGGTCATCAGCGGCAAGGCCGACGCCATCGTCGTGCTGGAAAACGACCTGTACGCCCGCGTACCGGCCGCCAAGGTCGATGCAGCCCTGGCCGCGGCCAAGGTAGTGATCGTTGCCGACCACTCGAAAACCCCGACTGTCGACCGCGCCCACCTAGTGCTGCCGGCCGCCTCGTTCGCCGAAGGCGACGGTACCCTGGTCAGCCAGGAAGGCCGTGCCCAGCGCTTCTTCCAGGTATTCGACCCGCAATACCTGGACAGCAGCATCCAGATCCACGAAGGCTGGCGCTGGATGCACGCCCTGCGTGCCACCCTGCTGAACAAGCCGGTCGACTGGACCCAGCTGGACCACGTCACCAGCGCCTGCGCCGAAGCCGCCCCGCAACTGGCCGGCATCGTCAACGCCGCGCCAAGCGCCGCGTTCCGCATCAAGGGCATGAAACTGGCCCGTGAGCCGCTGCGCTACTCCGGCCGTACCGCCATGCGCGCCAACATCAGCGTGCACGAACCGCGTACCCCGCAAGACAAGGACACCGCGTTCGCCTTCTCCATGGAAGGCTATTCGGGTTCGGCCGAACCGCGCCAGCAGGTGCCGTTCGCCTGGTCGCCGGGCTGGAACTCGCCGCAAGCCTGGAACAAGTTCCAGGACGAGGTCGGTGGCCACCTGCGTGCCGGTGACCCGGGCGTTCGCCTGATCGAATCGCAAGGCGACCGCCTGCACTGGTTCAACGCCATTCCGGGCGCCTTCAACCCGGCCCGTGGCACCTGGACTGCCGTACCGTTCTTCCATCTGTTCGGCAGCGAAGAAAGCTCCTCGCGCGCCGCCCCGGTGCAAGAGCGCATCCCGGCAGCCTACGTGGCCCTGGCCAAGTCCGAAGCCGACCGCCTGGGCGTCAACGACGGTGCCCTGCTGAGCCTGAACGTTGCCGGTGTGGCCCTGCGCCTGCCGCTGCGTATCAATGAAGAGCTGGGCGCTGGCCTGGTCGCGTTGCCGAAAGGCCTGGCCGGCATTCCGCCTGCCATCTTCGGTGCATCCGTCGAAGGTCTGCAGGAGGCAGCACAATGAGCTGGTTCACCCCCGAAGTGATCGATGTGATCCTGACCGTACTGCGGGCCATCGTGGTCCTGCTGGCGGTGGTGGTCTGCGGCGCGCTGCTCAGCTTCGTCGAGCGCCGCCTGCTGGGCTGGTGGCAGGACCGTTACGGTCCGAACCGCGTCGGCCCGTTCGGCATGTTCCAGATCGCTGCCGACATGCTGAAGATGTTCTTCAAGGAAGACTGGAACCCGCCCTTCGTCGACCGCGTGATCTTCACCCTGGCACCGGTAGTGGCCATGAGCGCCCTGCTGATCGCCTTCGTGGTCATCCCGATCACCCCGACCTGGGGCGTCGCCGACCTGAACATCGGCCTGCTGTTCTTCTTCGCCATGGCCGGCCTGTCGGTCTACGCGGTGCTGTTCGCCGGCTGGTCGTCGAACAACAAGTACGCCCTGCTGGGCAGCTTGCGTGCCTCGGCACAGACCGTGTCGTACGAAGTGTTCCTGGGCCTGGCGCTGATGGGCGTGGTGGTGCAGGTGGGTTCGTTCAACATGCGCGACATCGTTGAATACCAGGCCCAGAACCTGTGGTTCATCATTCCGCAGTTCTTCGGCTTCTGCACCTTCTTCATCGCTGGCGTCGCCGTGACTCACCGTCACCCGTTCGACCAGCCAGAAGCGGAACAGGAACTGGCCGACGGCTACCACATCGAGTATGCCGGCATGAAATGGGGCATGTTCTTCGTCGGTGAGTACATCGGCATCATCCTCATCTCGGCGCTGCTGGTAACCCTGTTCTTCGGCGGCTGGCACGGCCCGTTCGGCATCCTGCCGCAACTGTCGTTCCTGTGGTTCGCGCTGAAGACCGCGTTCTTCATCATGCTGTTCATCCTGCTGCGCGCCTCGATCCCGCGCCCACGCTATGACCAGGTGATGGACTTCAGCTGGAAGTTCTGCCTGCCGCTGACCCTGATCAATTTGCTGGTGACCGCTGCGATCGTGCTCTACAACACGCCAGCCGTCGCGGCCCAGTGAGGATTTGACCCATGTTCAAGTATATCGGCGACATCGTTAAGGGCACCGGCACCCAGCTGCGCAGCCTGGCAATGGTGTTCTCCCACGGGTTCCGCAAGCGCGACACCCTGCAGTACCCAGAAGAACCCGTGTACCTGCCGCCGCGCTACCGCGGCCGCATCGTCCTCACCCGCGACCCCGATGGCGAGGAGCGCTGCGTAGCGTGCAACCTCTGCGCGGTGGCCTGCCCGGTCGGCTGCATCTCGCTGCAGAAGGCCGAGACCGAGGACGGCCGCTGGTACCCGGAGTTCTTCCGCATCAACTTCTCGCGCTGCATCTTCTGCGGCCTGTGTGAAGAAGCGTGCCCGACCACCGCGATCCAGCTGACTCCGGATTTCGAAATGGCCGAGTTCAAGCGTCAGGACCTGGTGTACGAGAAAGAAGATCTGCTGATCTCCGGCCCCGGCAAGAACCCTGACTACAACTTCTACCGTGTTGCCGGCATGGCAATCGCTGGCAAGCCGAAGGGCTCTGCACAGAACGAAGCCGAGCCGATCAACGTGAAGAGCTTGCTCCCATAAGGACAGAAAGATGGAATTCGCTTTCTACTTCGCATCCGGGATCGCCGTGGTCTCCACCCTTCGGGTGGTGACCGGCACCAACCCCGTGCACGCCTTGCTTTACCTGATCATTTCGCTGATTTCCGTGGCCATGATCTTCTTCGCCCTGGGTGCGCCGTTCGCCGGCGCCCTGGAAGTGATCGCCTACGCCGGCGCCATCATGGTGCTGTTCGTGTTCGTGGTGATGATGCTCAACCTCGGGCCGGCTTCGGTCGCCCAGGAACGGGGCTGGCTCAAGCCCGGTATCTGGGCCGGGCCGGTGATCCTCGCCGCCCTGCTGCTGCTGGAGCTGCTGTACGTGCTGTTCGTCACCCCGAGCGGCGCCGGCATCAGCGGTACCACCGTGGGCCCGAAAGAAGTCGGCATCAGCCTGTTCGGCCCTTACCTGCTGGTGGTCGAACTGGCTTCGATGCTGCTGCTGGCCGCGGCCGTCACCGCCTTCCACCTGGGCCGCAACGAGGCGAAGGAGTAAATCATGGGTGCTATCCCTCTCGAGCATGGTCTGGCGGTCGCCGGCATCCTGTTCTGCTTAGGTCTGGTTGGCCTGATGGTCCGCCGCAACATCCTCTTCGTGCTCATGAGCCTGGAAGTCATGATGAACGCCTCTGCCCTGGCGTTCGTCGTCGCCGGTGCCCGTTGGGTCCAGCCCGACGGCCAGGTGATGTTCATTCTGGTGATCAGCCTGGCAGCCGCCGAGGCCAGTATTGGCCTGGCCATCCTGCTGCAGCTGTATCGCCGCTTCCACACTCTCGACATCGATGCTGCCAGTGAGATGCGCGGATGAACCTTCTCTTCCTGACTTTCGTCTTCCCCCTCGTCGGCTTCCTGCTGCTGTCGTTCTCGCGCGGGCGGTTCTCGGAGAACCTGTCCGCCCTGATCGGCGTCGGCTCGGTAGGCCTTTCGGCCGCCACCGCCGCCTACGTCATCTGGCAATTCAACGTCGCCCCGCCTGAGGGCGGCGCGTACAGCCAGCTGCTGTGGCAGTGGATGTCGGTGGACGGCTTCGCGCCGAACTTCACCCTGTACCTGGACGGCCTGTCGGTCACCATGCTCGGCGTGGTCACCGGTGTCGGCTTCCTGATCCACCTGTTCGCCTCCTGGTACATGCGTGGCGAAGCCGGCTACTCGCGCTTCTTCGCGTACACCAACCTGTTCATCGCCAGCATGCTGTTCCTGGTGCTGGGCGACAACCTGCTGTTCATCTACTTCGGCTGGGAAGGCGTGGGCCTGTGCTCGTACCTGTTGATCGGTTTCTACTACAGCAACCGCAACAACGGTAACGCGGCACTCAAGGCATTCATCGTCACCCGTATCGGCGACGTGTTCATGGCCATCGGCCTGTTCATCCTGTTCGTCCAGCTGGGTACCCTGAACGTGCAGGAACTGCTGGTGCTGGCCCCGCAGAAGTTCCAGGCTGGCGACACCTGGATGGTACTGGCAACCCTGATGCTGCTGGGTGGTGCGGTCGGTAAATCGGCCCAGCTGCCACTGCAGACCTGGCTGGCCGACGCGATGGCCGGCCCTACTCCGGTCTCCGCACTGATCCACGCGGCAACCATGGTGACCGCGGGCGTGTACCTGATCGCCCGTACCAACGGCCTGTTCCTGCTGGCGCCGGACATCCTGCACCTGGTAGGCGTGGTCGGTGGCGTGACCCTGGTACTGGCCGGCTTCGCCGCGCTGGTGCAGACCGACATCAAGCGTATCCTCGCCTACTCGACCATGAGCCAGATCGGCTACATGTTCCTGGCCCTGGGCGTTGGCGCCTGGGACGCGGCGATCTTCCACCTGATGACCCACGCCTTCTTCAAGGCCCTGCTGTTCCTTGCCTCCGGTGCGGTGATCGTTGCCTGCCACCACGAGCAGGACATCTTCAAGATGGGCGGCCTGTGGAAGAAACTGCCGCTGGCCTACGCCAGCTTCGTGGTCGGTGGCGCTGCCCTGGCTGCCCTGCCGATCGTGACCGTGGGCTTCTACTCCAAGGACGAGATCCTCTGGGAAGCCTTCGCCAGCGGCAACACCGGCCTGCTGTACGCCGGCCTGGTCGGTGCGTTCATGACCTCGCTGTACACCTTCCGCCTGATCTTCATCGCCTTCCACGGCGAAGCCAAGACCGAAGCCCACGCTGGCCACGGCATCAGCCACTGGCTGCCGCTGGGCGTGCTGATCGTGCTGTCGACCTTCGTCGGCGCCTGGATCACCCCGCCGCTGGCAGGTGTGCTGCCTGAAAGCGCCGGCCACGCCGGTGGCGAAGCCAAGCATGCGCTGGAGCTCACTTCGGGCGCCATCGCCATCGCCGGTATCCTGCTGTCGGCCCTGCTGTTCCTGGGCAAGCGCCGCTTCGTCAGCGCCGTCGCCAACAGCGGTATCGGTCGTGTCCTGTCGGCCTGGTGGTTCGCCGCCTGGGGCTTCGACTGGATCTACGACAAGCTGTTCGTCAAACCTTACCTGCTGATCAGCCACATCCTGCGCAAGGACCCGGTTGACCGCAGCATCGGCCTGATCCCTCGCCTGGCTCGCGGCGGCCACGTCGCCATGAGCAAGACCGAGACCGGCCAGCTGCGCTGGTACACCGCTTCGATCGCCGTTGGCGCAGTGCTGGTACTCGGCGCTGTGGTAGTGGCCGCGGTATGACCATGAACCTTGTGAACCTTGCGACCCTGCAAAAGGAAACGAACCCGTCATGATTTTGCCTTGGCTGATCCTGATCCCCTTCATCGGCGGCTTCCTGTGCTGGCTGGGTGAGCGCTTCGGCGCCACCCTGCCGCGCTGGATCGCGCTGCTGACCATGTCCCTGCTGCTCGGCATCGGCCTGTGGCTGTGGGGTAACGGCGACTACACCCTGGCCCCCGCTCCGGGCGCCGAGCCTGCCTGGGCCCTGGAATACAAAGTCCAGTGGATCCAGCGCTTCGGCATCAGCATCCACCTGGCCCTCGACGGCCTGTCGCTGCTGATGATCCTGCTCACCGGCCTGCTCGGTGTGCTGTCGGTACTGTGCTCCTGGAAAGAGATCCAGCGTCACGTCGGCTTCTTCCACCTCAACCTGATGTGGATCCTCGGCGGCGTGGTCGGTGTGTTCCTGGCCCTGGACCTGTTCCTGTTCTTCTTCTTCTGGGAAATGATGCTGGTGCCGATGTACTTCCTCATCGCGCTCTGGGGTCACAGCTCGTCGGACGGCAAGAAGACCCGGATCTACGCGGCGACCAAGTTCTTCATCTTCACCCAGGCCAGCGGCCTGATCATGCTGGTGGCGATCCTCGGCCTGGTGCTGGTCAACTACACCAACACCGGCGTGATCACCTTCAACTACAGCGACCTGCTCAAGGCCGAACTGCCAGCCGGTACCGAGTACCTGCTGATGCTGGGCTTCTTCATCGCCTTCGCGGTGAAGCTGCCGGTGGTGCCGTTCCACTCCTGGCTGCCTGACGCTCACGCCCAGGCACCGACCGCAGGCTCCGTGGACCTGGCCGGTATCTTGCTGAAGACTGCGGCCTACGGCCTGCTGCGCTTCGCCCTGCCGCTGTTCCCGAACGCCTCGGCCGAGTTCGCGCCAATCGCCATGACCCTGGGCCTGATCGGTATCTTCTACGGTGCCTTCCTGGCCTTCGCGCAAACCGACATCAAGCGCCTGGTCGCCTTCTCCAGCGTCTCGCACATGGGCTTCGTGCTGATCGGTATCTACTCCGGCAGCCAGCAGGCCCTGCAAGGCGCGGTGATCCAGATGCTGGCCCACGGCCTGTCCGCTGCCGCGCTGTTCATCCTGGCCGGCCAGCTGTACGAGCGCCTGCATACCCGTGACATGCGCCAGATGGGTGGCCTGTGGCACCGCATCGCCTACCTGCCGGCCATCAGCCTGTTCTTCGCCGCCGCCTCCCTGGGCCTGCCCGGTACCGGCAACTTCGTCGGCGAGTTCCTGATCCTGATCGGCAGCTTCGCCAGCGTGCCGTGGATCACCGTGATCGCCACCACTGGCCTGGTGTTCGGTTCGGTGTACTCGCTGATCATGATCCACCGCGCCTACTTCGGCCCGGCCAAGACCGACACCGTGCTGGCCGGCATGGACGGTCGCGAGCTGATCATGGTCCTGGGTCTGGCGGTACTGCTGATCCTGCTGGGCGTGTATCCGCAACCGTTCCTCGACACCTCTGCCGCCACCATGAGTGGTGTGCAGCAGTGGCTCGGTTCCGCTTTCACTCAACTCGCTTCGGCCCGGTAAGAGCGCTATGGAATTCACCACTCAACACTTCATCGCATTGGCGCCGATGCTGATCACCACCATCACCACGGTGGTGGTGATGCTGGCGATCGCCTGGAAGCGCAACCACTCGCAGACCTTCCTGCTGTCCACCGTGGGCCTCAACCTGGCCCTGCTGTCGATCCTGCCGGCGCTGAAGGTTGCGCCGCTGGCGGTCACCCCGCTGATCACCATCGACAAGTTCGCCTGCCTGTACATGGCGATCATCCTGGTGGCGACGCTGGCCTGCGTCACCCTCGCCCACGCCTACCTCGGCGAAGGCTCCAAGGGCTTCCCGGGCAACCGTGAAGAACTGTACCTGCTGCTGCTGATGTCGGCCCTCGGTGGCCTGGTGCTGGTCAGCGCCAACCACCTGGCCGGCCTGTTCATCGGCCTGGAGCTGCTGTCGGTACCGGTCTACGGCCTGGTGGCGTATGCCTTCTTCAACAAGCGCTCGCTGGAAGCCGGCATCAAGTACATGGTGCTGTCGGCCGCTGGTTCGGCCTTCCTGCTGTTCGGCATGGCCCTGCTGTACGCCGACGCCGGCAGCCTGAGCTTCGACCAGATCGGCAAGGCCCTGGCCGCCACCAGCATGCCAAACCTGGTGGCCCAGCTGGGCCTGGGCATGATGCTGGTCGGCCTGGCCTTCAAGCTGTCGCTGGTACCGTTCCACCTGTGGACCCCGGACGTGTACGAAGGCGCCCCGGCACCGGTCGCCGCCTTCCTGGCCACCGCCAGCAAGGTCGCGGTGTTCGCCGTGGTCGTGCGCCTGTTCATGCTCTCCCCTGCTGCCAGCAGCGGCGTGCTGAGCACGGTACTGGCGGTGATTGCCGTGGCCTCGATCCTGATCGGTAACCTGCTGGCACTGACCCAGAGCAACCTCAAGCGCCTGCTCGGTTACTCGTCCATCGCCCACTTCGGTTACCTGGTCATCGCCCTGGTCGCCAGCAAGGGCCTGGCCCTGGAAGCCATGGGCGTGTACCTGGTCACCTACGTGATCACCAGCCTGGGCGCCTTCGGCGTCATCACCCTGATGTCCTCGCCTTACGGCGGCCGTGACGCCGATGCACTGTACGAGTACCGCGGCCTGTTCTGGCGCCGTCCGTACCTGACTGCGGTACTGACCGTGATGATGCTGTCGCTGGCGGGCATCCCGCTTACCGCCGGCTTCATCGGCAAGTTCTACATCATTGCCACTGGCGTCGAGTCGCACCTGTGGTGGCTGGTCGGTGCGCTGGTGATCGGTAGCGCCATCGGTGTCTACTACTACCTGCGCGTCATGGTCACCCTGTACCTGGTCGAGCCGAACCTGCGTCGCCACGACGCCCCGCTGAAGTGGGAACAGCGCACAGGCGGCGTCATGCTGCTGGCCATCGCCATTCTCGCCTTCGTGCTGGGTGTGTACCCGCAACCGCTGCTGGAAATGGTCCAGCAAGCCGGCCTGCAACTGATCGGCTGATCGCCCTGGCAAAACAAGACACCCCGCTTATGCGGGGTGTTTTTTTATCTGCACGCTTTTATCCGTGAGCATGAAGGCTTATTCACCAGGATTGTCCTGGACGGCCCCCGGCAGCGCTGCCTTGCGTAAATCACCGTTGGCCGAAGGCAGGTACACTTCCGGATTGGGCATGCCGCTGGGCGAGAGCTCATGGGTCATCTCGAACTCGGCACGCACCGACCAGCCACAGGCCTCGTTGGTGCATTGCAAATAGGCGATCCGCAGGAAAATATGACGCCCTTCACTGGTGCGTATGCGCATCCGGCTGTGGCAATGCGGGCAAACCAGCTTGTATGTACTCACGGCAAGTACCTGCAAGCATTGTTCAGGCTTACTTTCTGTGAGAATAGTCGTCCGGTTTTATCAGTATTGGCTGCATATATAGGTGTATTCTTCAGTTTGATGCTTCTCATTGCAGGAACGCTCCTTAAAACGCAGGGCTGTATTCATAACGAGTAGTTTAAGCCCATGGAATATCATTAAACCAGTCATGGATATTTGTTATGAGTACCCACGTACTTGCTTCGGTGCTGACCCGGCTGAAGCTTCTGACCGCTACGGAATCTGACGCCGAGCTGTCCAGAGCGCTTTCGATCAGCCCGCAGACATTGAGCAGCTGGAAGGTGCGCGACAGCATTCCTTATTCACTCTGCATAGACATCGCCAGGCAATATGCATGCTCACTGGACTGGCTTCTGCTGGGTGAACCCGAACGACATCGCGCAGGCCCGGACGAAGACGGCTGGGAACACGACATGCTCGCGCGCCTGCGCACCTTGTCGCTTGCCGATCGCCAGGCCGTTCTCCTGCTGGTCCAGGACAAGCAACGCATCCAGCAGCTGGAACGGCAATTGAGCGCGCTGACCAGTCGCTTGCCCAATGCCGCCAGCGGCTAGCCCCGGCGGCGCCAGCGCTGGATGAGTTCGCGCGGGTCCAGCGTATCCAGCCAGACCATCACCTTGAGGCTGATGGGGATCACCACCACGGCTGCCACGAACGCCGCCATGCCACGGCTCAGCAGGGGCACCAGTGACGAGACCAGCGGCTCGAACAGGTGGCCCACCCCCACGGTCACGAACACCAGCAACAATTTCTTGCCCAGCGTCAGGCGCCTGGCCTTGTTGGTGATCAACCGGTCACGCGCCGCGCTCACCAACAAAGCCCCCAGCAGCGCGGCGAACAGTACATTGCCATCCACGCCCAGCAACTCCACCAGCGCCGGGGCCAGGCTGTCGAAAACAGATTCTTCAGTCATGGGCAGCCCCTCGGTGTGCGGCGGGCTGGTAGGAGTTCGAGCCCAGGCTATGCATGACCGCAGCTTCGACAAAGCGGATGTAGCACACCCGCAATGCACGCCCCTGGTCATGCCCGGCCACATCCTCGAGGCGCTTGTAGCCCCGTTCTCGCAACACCGCGCGCCAGCGCGCGAACTCGCGTGCCGCGTCGATGGCGGCGCAGCGTGCGGCCACTTCCAGCGCAGCCTCACTGACAGGCCGCTGCAGGTTCAGGCGCTCACGCAACCTGCCCAGGTCCACCCGTGGCCAGAACGGGTCATGGCAGTCGGCAAAACGCGGTAACCGAGGATCGTTGCCCATGCTTCACCCCCTCACTGCTCGGCCAGCATGCCGTAGCGAATGGCCTTGATCACCGCAGCCACCCGCGTGGGCACATCGAACTTGCGCAGGATGTTCGACACATGGAAGTTCACCGTCGATTCCTTGCATTCCAGGATCCGGCCAATCTCCCACGAGCTCTTGCCGTAGGCACACCACAACAGCACTTGCCGTTCACGTGGCGTCAGGCGAACCGGGGCGTCCGCCAGGGGTTGCTGCGAGTGTCGTGCGTTGTCAGTCATGTTTGAACTCCACGGGTGATTGAGCGAGGCATCGCTGCCGGTCTGCAATCACCTTACGAAGCGCAGGTCGCCCTGCTCCATCGCTACGGCTTGTAAAGAACTTTCGTACAAAACCGTCTGACGAAGGTTGCGCGATATTTGTCGACTTTCCTCGTGCTCCAAGCGGCATTTCGCTCGTCTCAACGCCGTTGTCCATTCGCCTTTCGCCTGGAGTCGTACAATGCGTTGCGTTTTGCCCCCACCATCCTGCCTCGGCCTGCTGGCTGCTTTCGCTGCCTACCAGCCCGCCCTGGCGGCACCCTCGGTCGAGTTGGGCCAGGTGCTGATCACCGATGAGGAGCAGAACGACCTGACCGCCGCCAGCGAACGCCTGCACGAAGTGCCTGGCGCCAGCAACCTGGTGGACATGCAGCGTGTAGGGCAAGGCCGGGTTGCCAGCAACCAGGATGTACTTGCCTACCAGCCCGGGGTATTCGCGCAATCGGCGGGCAACGATGGCATCAAGCTGTCGATCCGCGGTTCGGGCATCAACCGCGCACCGGGGGCCCACGGCTCCGGGGTGTACACGATGTTCGACGGCCTGCCCCTGACCGGCCCGGGCGGTACGCCCTACGAGCTGTTCGAACCGCTGTGGCTGAGCCGTGCCGAAGTGCTGCGCGGCGCCAACGGCTTCGACCAGGGGGCCCTCGCCCTTGGCGGTGCAATCAACTACGTCACCCACACCGGCTACGACAGCGCGCCGCTGCAGGTGCGCTACGAAGTCGGCAGCCGCGGCTACCAGCATCGGCACATCAGCTCGGGGCAGGTGCTGGGCAACCTCGACTACTACGTGGCCCTGACCGATTCGGAATATGACGGCTACCAGGCGCACAGCAGCGGCAGCGCCAAGGGGGTTGCCGCCAACGTCGGCTACCGCTTCAACCCGAACCTGGAAACCCGCTTCTACCTGCGCTATCGGGAAACCGAGAACGAGTTGGCCGGGCGCCTGACCAAGGAGCAGATCAAGCACCACCCCCGCGCCGCGAACCCGGCGTACCTGGCCCGCGACGACAGCCGCCCGCAACCGGGCAGTACCTGGGTGGGCAACAAGACCACCTTCTACCTCGACGACGATGCGCGCCTGGAAGCTGGCCTGGTCTACCACGACTACCCGATGGACCTGCGCGAAGGCCCGATGCGCCTGAAGGTGGCCTATACCGATGTGAGCGGCACCTTGAACTACTTCCGCCGCGATACCCTGTTCGGCCACGAGAGCAAGACCACCGTCGGCTGGCGCACCACCAAGCACCTGCCCAACAGCGGTGCTTCGCAGTTCACCCGCAATGGCGACGTGTTCGGTGAGCGCACCCGCGACTTCACCTACCAGGGCTCGGACACCGTGTTGCATGTGGGCAATGACCTGGAGCTGGTACCGAACCTGTGGCTGACCACTGGCCTGGCGATGATCTATACCCGCCGTGAGAGTGATGTCACTTACCACCCTGCCGGGGGCGGCAAAGTGAGCCAGCATGACTGGGACTATGCACCACGCCTGGGGCTGCGCTATGACATCAGCCCGGACCTGCAGGTGTACGGCAACCTGAGCCGCTCGGTCGAACCACCCCATCCCTGGGCCCTGATCTGGAGTGCGCCCACAGCCAACCAACCGATCGAAATGCAAAACCAGACGGCCACCACACTGGAATTGGGCACACGCGGCGAATCGGCATTGGGGCATTGGGACCTGGCGTGGTACTACTCGCAGGTTCGCCATGAATTGCTGGCGGTGGAGATAGTGCAAGGCGCTCCGGCCAAGGAATTCAACGCCAGCGCCACCGTGCACCAAGGCGTGGAAGCCGGCCTCGACAGTACTCTGTGGGAACGTGCCGGTACTGGCAGGCTGAGCCTGCGCCAGGCCTACACCTTCAGTGACTTCCACTACCGCGATGACGACAAGTTCGGCGACAACCGCCTGCCGGGCATCCCGATGCACTACTACCAGGCCGAGCTGCGCTATGACTGGCCGAGCGGTTTCTACGCGGGGGTGAACACGCAGATGGCGTCGAAGGTGCAGGTGGACTACGCCAACAGTTACCACGCCGATGAATATGCCCTGCTCGGCGCACGTCTGGGCTGGGATTCACCGAAGCAGGACTGGCAGACCTGGCTGGACCTGCGCAACCTGACCAACAAGCGTTATGCGGCGACGGTGACACCTGGCTACAACGATGCTGGAAAGGATGAGGCCCGTTCGACGCCGGGCGAAGGCTTTGGCGTGTATGCCGGGGTTTCCTACAGCTTCCGCTAGGCCGCTGGGGCCGCTGTGCGGCCCATCGCCGGCAAGCCAGCTCCCACATCGACCGCATCGTTCTCAAGCCATGTGAATTTCCTGAAGAAGCAAATCTCCAAAGCCAACGCGGTCGGTGTGGGAGCTGGCTTGCCGGCGATGGGCTGCGCAGCAGCCCCTTTGAAAGCTGACACCGAATGAACAGGCCTCAAACCGCCCTGTTCAACTTCACCCAGGAAGCGAACTTGTCGACAAACGCCTGCAAGAACGGTCGGGTCTTGTCATTGAGCTTGCCCGAATCCTCGAACAGGCTAGCCGCGCCGCCAATGTAGGCCTCGGGCATCTGCATGCACGGCATGTCCAGAAACACCAGCGACTGGCGCACGGCATGGTTGGCACCAAAGCCACCAATGGCCCCAGGCGACACACTGACCACCGCCGCCGGCTTGCCACTCCAGGCGCTTTGCCCGTAAGGCCGCGAGCCCACATCAATGGCATTCTTCAGGCCGCCAGGCACCGAGCGGTTGTACTCCGGGGTAACGAACAGCACCGCATCACTGCGGCGGATCTCGTCGCGAAAACGCTTCCACGCTTCCGGCGGTGCTTCGGCCTCGACATCCTCGTTGTACAACGGCAAATCGCCAATCTCGACGATCTTCAGGGCAAGGCTGGACGGCGCCAGCTCCGAGAGTGCGCGGGCGATCTTGCGGTTGTAGGAGTCCTTGCGCAAGCTACCGACGACAACCGCTACCGAATACACCTGGCTCATGGCAATTTCCAACCTCTGCTGGGTAAAGGGACGTTGTAGTTATAGATGACCGTTCCTCGGCGCTTTGGTTTTTTTTCCGCGGGGCGAAAACTTCCGACGCTGTTCCACGGTCTATGCCTGCAGACATTTCCCACGTAATTCAGAGGTTTCCACCCAAATGGCAGCAGTAATGGTCGGCCAATTCCACGCCCGTGACGCCGAAGGCCGCATCTACCCCGTGCACGAGTTCCAGGAGTCGACCCTGCAAACCGACGGCAGCACGCTGGGCGCCCCCATCACCACCTATCGCCTGGCCATCGGCGACAAGGTGAACCACCTGGGTGAAAACCGCTTCGAACTGGCGCGCAGCGGCGTCGAGATCATTCGCATTCCTTGATGCAATCCACCGTGTAGCGGCCGCTTTCGTTCTGCAGGCCGTGCACGTCGGCGACGAAACCTGGGAAGCCTTGGTTGAACGCCCGGGCGAAGGCCAGGTAATCGACTATCGAGCGGGTCGCCTCGGTGAACCGCTCCCCCGGCATGATCAACGGAATACCAGGCGGGTACGGCACCAGCATCACCGCCGCCACCCGCCCCAGCAGCGCCTCGATCGGCACCGCCTCCACCTCACCGCGTACCATCTGGTCATAGGCTCGGGCCGGGCTCACGGCTACCTCCGGCAAGCGCGTGAACAGCCGCTTCAGCTGCTTGGCCGTGGCATTGGCGCGGTAGCAGCCATGCAACTGGTCGCACAGGTCGCGCAGGCCCATGCCCTGGTAGCGTGAGGCATCGGCAGCCACCACGCTCGGCAGGCAGTTGCTCAGGGCGGTATTGCCGTCATAGTGGCGCTTGAACTCCAGCAACTCGGTGAGCAAGGTGCTCCACTTGCCCTTGGTGATGCCCATGGAGAACAACACCAGGAAGCTGTACAAGCCGGTTTTTTCCACCACCAGCCCCCGCTCCCAGAGAAACTTGCTGACCACCGCCGCCGGGATGCCATGCTCGCCCAGCGCACCGCCCGCGCTCAGGCCCGGCATTACCAGGGTCACCTTCAGCGGGTCGAGCAGCACATAGTCGTCCGCCACTTCGCCAAAGCCATGCCACTCCGCCCCCGGCTGCAGCAGCCAGTCCTGCGCGGCCAGACGGTGGATGCCTTCGGCGCTCGGCGGCTGCCAGATGCTGAACCACCAGTCGTCGGCGGCGATGTGCTCGCGCAGGTTGGCCAGGGCACGGCGAAAGCTCAGCGCCTCGTCGAACATTTCTTGCAGCAGCGAACGCCCGGCCGGCCCTTCCATCATGGTCGAGGCCACGTCCAGCGAAGCGAGAATGCTGTACTGCGGCGAGGTCGAGATGTGCATCATGAACGCTTCGTTGAAGCGGTCACGGTCCAGCTGGCGCCTGGCCCCGTCCTGCACATGAATCATCGAGGCCTGGCTGAACGCGGCCAACAGCTTGTGGGTGGAATGGGTGCTGAACACCAGCGGGCTGTCTGCCGCGCAGGCCGTGCCCATGGCATAGCGCCCGGTGAAGAACTCGTGGAACGCCGCATAGGCGAACCAGGCCTCGTCGAAGTGCAGCACCTCGACACTGGCGCCCAGGGTCTGCTTGATCAGCCCGGCGTGGTAGCACAGGCCGTCGTAGGTGGAGTTGGTCACCACCGCCAGCTTGATGCGCTGCCCGCGATCACGGGCGAGAGGGTTGGCCTGGATCTTCGCCTTGATCGCCTCGGCGCTGAACTCGCTGAGCGGGATCGGGCCGATGATCCCGAGTTCGTTGCGCTCGGGGCACAGATAGAGGGGGATGGCACCGGTCATGATGATCGCATGCACCACCGACTTGTGGCAGTTGCGGTCCACCAGCACCAGGTCGTCGCGGCCGACCATGGCGTGCCAGACGATCTTGTTGGCCGTGGAGGTGCCATTGATGACGAAAAAGGTGTGGTCGGCGCCAAAGTTGCGCGCGGCCCTGGCTTCGGCTTCGGCCAAGGGGCCTGTGTGATCGAGCAGCGAGCCCAGCTCCGGCACGGAAACGGACAGGTCCGAGCGCAGGGTGTTTTCCCCGAAGAACTGGTGAAAGGCCTGGCCCACCGGGCTTTTGCGGTAGGCCACGCCGCCGCCGTGGCCCGGGGTGTGCCAGGAATAGTTGGACTGCGCGGTGTGCTGCACCAGGGCCTTGAAGAACGGCGGCAGCAGGCCGTCCAGGTAGATATGTGCGGCACGCGCCACCTGGCGCGCAAGAAACGGCACGGTGTCTTCGAACAGGTAGAGGATGCCGCGCAACTGGTTGAGCTCGCTCATGGCTTCGGCGGGGGCGTTTTCCAGGGTCACCTGCTCGCCCAGGGCGAAAATCGGCAGGTTGGGGGCGCGCAGGCGGGCCAGGCGGATCAGCTCGGCCATGTTCTGCAGCAGGTGGGTATTCTCGCCAACGCCCTCGGCGGCAATCAGCATGCAGGCCAGGCCATGGTGGGTGGCGGCGACCAGGCAGGCCTCGGCATGGTCGGCGGCGGCGAGGATGGCAAAGCCGTCCTGGCGCAGCTCCTCGGCGATGCCCCGCACACGCTCGCCAGCGACGCTGTCGGCCTTGATGGCGCGGTGCACGATGAGGATGGGGAACTTGAGGTCCTTGTACATCAGGTGGCTACCTCCGAAGGACATGGCGTCCATTTCAGGGTAGTAGAACCTGTGTGGTCAGGACCGGCCTCTTCGCGGGCTTGCCCGCTCCCACAGGATTTCCAACAGGCTCAAGGCCTGTGCAGTACCTGTGGGAGCGGGCGAGCCCGCGAAGAGGCCGGAGCAGGCGAAAAATCAGCCAGCAGGTGTCTCGGTCAAAGCCTGCCACATGGATGGCCCACCCGCCGACTTGGCAATGGCCGCCAGACGCTCGGCATGCGCCTCCAGCTCCTCGGCACTGGCCATGATCACCCGCCCGGGCGCCCGCCCGGTAATACGGCGAATCTCGCTGCCACCAGCACCCGCCCCTTCATCCCCGGCCTCTGCACCATGCCCGGCCAGCGACAGGCTGGTCTGGCCACCGGTCATTGCCAGGTAGACGTCAGCCAGCAGTTCCGAGTCGAGCAATGCGCCGTGCAACTCACGGCCCGAGTTGTCGATGTCGTAGCGTTTGCACAGCGCATCCAGGCTGTTGCGCTGCCCCGGGTGGCGCGAACGCGCCAGCAGCAGGGTGTCGAGGATGGTGCAGTGCTGGGAAATGTCCGCGCGGTCCTGCTGGCCCAGCAAGGCAAATTCGTTGTTGATGAAGCCAACGTCGAACGCCGCGTTGTGGATGACCAGCGTGGCGCCCTGGATGAACTCGAAGAACTCCTCGGCAACATCGCCAAAGCGTGGCTTGCCGACCAGGAAGGCATCGGTGATGCCGTGGACGTTGATGGCGCCCTCGTCACTCTCGCGGTCCGGCTGCAGGTAGACGTGGAAGTGCCGCCCGGTCAGGCGCCGGCCGATGACCTCGACACAGCCGATCTCGATGATCCGGTGGCCTTCGCTGACCGGCATACCCGTGGTTTCGGTATCGAGAATGACGAACCGTTTATCTTGCTGCTGCTCCACGCGGGGCGCTCCAACTTGCATCAGTTACAAAGGCCGGAATTGTACCCCAGCTCAACGCTTGGCGCGCACCTCATCGACCCCACGGTTGGCCAACTGGTCGGCGCGTTCGTTGCCGGGGTGGCCGATATGCCCGCGCACCCACTTCCAGGTCACCTTGTGGCGGTTGACCTGCTCATCCAGCTGCTGCCACAGGTCGGCGTTCTTCACCGGCTCCTTGGCCGCGGTTTTCCAGCCGCGCTTCTTCCAGTTGGTCATCCATTCGTTGATGCCCTTCATCACGTACTGCGAGTCGGTGGTCAGCACCACTTCGCATTCGCGCTTCAGCGCCATCAAGCCCTGAATCGCGGCCATCAGTTCCATGCGATTGTTGGTGGTTTCGCGTTCGCCGCCCCACAGTTCCTTCTCGACGCCCTTGTAGATCATAAGGACGCCCCAACCGCCAGGGCCAGGGTTGCCCTTGCAGGCACCATCGGTAAACATCTCGACGCTTTCGCTCATGTACCACTCATGTTCAGTGCTTTTCAGTATCCGGGTTGGCCGCCGCGCGGTTGACCTTGGCCAGTGGCAGCGGCAGCAGCTTGCCCATCGGCTCGCGACGCTCCTGGCGCAATGGCCGTAGGCCCACCACCATCTTGCGCGCTACCAGCAGGTACACCCCGCCACCGGAGCTCTGCCAGCCGCCGGCCACCCGTTCCCAGCCCGCCAGGCGCTGCTGCCAGGCCGGTGAGGCAAGCGGCGGACGATAGCACCCGAAGCGGCGTTTCTCCAGCGCGAAGCCCAGCAGGTTGAGCCAGTCGCCCACCCGTGACGGCGAGATGCAACGGGCCTTGCGCAAGGCGCCGTGGCTGAAGAAATGGCGCATGCCCCAGCTGCTCCAGGGGTTGATCCCGACGATCAGCAGGTGCCCGCCAGGGCGCACCGCGCTGGCCGCCTCGCGCAGCAGGCCGTGGGGAGAAAGGCAGAAATCCAGGCCATGCTGCAGCACCACCACGTCGGCGGCGTGCTCGCTCAGCGGCCAGGCCTGCTCCTCGCAGACAATCTCCACCCCCGGCAGCGGCGCGCCGAGGCGCACGTTGCGCTGCACCTGGGGCGCGCTGGGCGGTGGCTCGGCGCAGGGCCCGTAGTGCACAAGGTAACCCCCGAAGAAGCGCCCAAGCTCTTCTTCCAGCAGTTTTTCCTCCTCCTTGAGCATCAGTTGGCCGAGTGGGCCGTTGAACCACTCACGGGCCAGGCTGATCAGCTTGACCCAGTCCGGGTCGGCCTGGGCAAAGGCTTGGTCGGTCATTGCGCTCTCCCTCGAAGGTTCTCGCACCGCGCCATCGCGGATAAGATGCCTTCATGTGCCACGCTAGGCGAATCGGATCCGCACCATGATACAGATCGATGCTCTCCCCGCTTTCTCCGACAACTACATCTGGTTGTTACAGGATACTGCCAAACGCCGCTGCGCGGTGGTCGATCCGGGTGACGCCGGCCCAGTGGAACGCTGGCTGTCGGCCAACCCCGGCTGGGTACTGAGTGACATCCTGGTCACCCACCACCACAACGACCACGTCGGCGGCGTGGAACGGCTCAAGCAACTGACCGGCGCGCGGGTCTGCGGCCCGGCCCACGAGCGCATTCCCTGCCGTGACCTGGCGCTGGACGAAGGTGACCAGGTGACGGTGCTTGGCGTGACCTTCCAGGTGCTGGCGGTGCCCGGCCATACCCTGGGGCATATCGCCCTGTTCAGCGACCAGCCCGCAACGCCGGTGCTGTTCAGTGGTGACACGCTGTTCGCCGCCGGTTGCGGGCGCATGTTCGAAGGCAACCCCGAACAGATGCAGCCAGCCCTCGCCCGCCTGGCGGCCCTGCCAGAGCAGACCGAGGTGTACTGCGCCCACGAATACACCCTGAGCAACCTGCGTTTCGCCAAGGCGGTGGAACCCGACAACCCGCACGTTCAGCAGCGGTTCGAGGACGTTACCCGTTTGCGTGGCGACAATCGCATCACATTGCCATCAACGATCGGTCTGGAGCGCCTGACCAACCCCTTCCTGCGCACCTCTGAAACATTAGTTAAACAAAAAGCAGACGAATGGAAGGGACATTCAAACCCCTCGCATGTCGCTGTTTTTGCTGCCTTGAGGTCTTGGAAGGACACCTTCTGATAACCTCAAGATATATCGCAAGCGATGGTCAAAGGTTGACCAGGCCCGGAGCGGTTTCTAGAATCGCCGAAATTTTTCGCCCGGAAACCTGTGTCAGCCGATGTCTTCCCGTAGCCGCAGAACCTCTCATTCCGTCGCCCTGACGCGCCTGGCCCAAATCAGTGCGCTGGCCCTGGCCGCCACTTTGGTGGGCTGCCAGAGCACCCGTCAGCTCGACGAATCCGATAGCGTTCGCGCGCACAACTACCAGGCGCGGATCAAGCACAAGCCTTCACCGCTGCTGGTCAAGCCGGCCGAGCAGGCGCCACAGGACGTGTGGGAACGCATGCGCCAGGGCTTTGCCCTGCAGGACAACATCGACGTCAACCCGCGCATCGAGCAGCAGCGCCTGTGGTTCGCCAGCAACCCAAGCTACATCGAAAGCGCTGGCGAGCGTGGCAGCCTCTACCTGCACTACATCGTCGAGCGCCTCGAAGAACGCGACATGCCGCTGGAGCTGGCCCTGCTGCCAGCCATCGAAAGCGCCTACAACCCGATGGCCTACTCGCGCGCCCATGCCGCGGGCATGTGGCAGTTCATTCCGTCCACCGGCCGCCACTTCAACCTGCGCCAGACCAACTTCTACGATGGCCGTCGCGACGTCACCGCCTCGACCAACGCCGCGCTGGACTACCTCAGCCGCCTGCACGACATGTTCAACGGCGACTGGCTGCTGGCCCTGGCTGCCTACAACGCCGGCGAAGGCACGGTCAGTCGCGCCATCGAGCGCAACGAACGGCTCGGCCTGCCCACCGACTACTGGAACCTGCCGCTGCCGCAGGAAACCCGCGACTACGTGCCCAAGCTGCTGGCCCTGTCGCAGGTGGTACTCACGCCGGAAGCCTATGGCGTGAACCTGAACCCGATCGCCAACGAACCCTACTTCGAGGCGGTGGCCATCAACGACCGCCTCGACCTGTCACGGGTAGCGGCCTTCGCCAACATCGACGAAGACGAGCTGATCCAGCTCAACCCGGCATTCAAGAAGCGCATGACCGTGGATGGCCCGCAGCAGCTGCTGGTACCCACCGCCAAGGCGCAGCTGCTGAGCGACAGCCTGTCCAACCTCAAGCCCGAGCAGCTGGTCAGCCTGCAGCCGAACAAGGCGGTGTTCGCCCGCGCCGTGGCCGAAGCCAAAGCCCCGGTGGCGGCGCGCAGCTACCGGGTCAAGCGCGGCGACAACCTGGGCGCCATCGCCAAGGCCAACCGCGTTTCGGTCAAGGACATCAAGCGCTGGAACCGCCTCTCCGGCAACAGCGTGCGCGCTGGCCAGGTTCTGGCCCTGCGCGGAGGCAGCGCGCCGAGTGCTGCTGGCAATCGGGTAGCCGCCTCCGGGCAACGCTCCACGCAGTACAAGGTACGCAAAGGCGATTCGCTGTACCTGGTGGCCAAGCGCTTCAACGTGGAAATGAAGCACCTCAAACGCTGGAACCCGCGCAGCGGCCATGCCCTGAAGCCAGGCCAGACCCTCACCGTCTACCTCTCGCATTGATATAGTTACAGGGGCTGCTTTGCAGCCCATTCGCGGGCACGCCCGCTCCCACAGGTTTTTCACCGCCATCAAGGCCGGTGTTGTACCTGTGGGAGCGGGCGTGCCCGCGAATGGGCCTGAGAAATACCCACTGGAAAACCCCTGCCCCCTCTCTTTTTCCAACCCCACCAAGCTGTTACTGTACCCCGATCAAAGCCCAACGCCTCTGGATCGGATGCCGACTTGATACGTCCCCTCCTGCTGTCACTCAGCCTGGCCTTGAGCTTTCCCGCAGCCGCGATGGTGAGCGAAAGCCACGGATACGCGCAGTTCGGCACGCTCAAGTACCCAGCCACATTCACCCATTTCGACTGGGTCAACCCGCAAGCGCCCAAGGGCGGCACCTTGCGGGCCATGGCTTTCGGTACCTTCGACACCCTCAACCCCTACACCTTCAAGGGGTCGAGCCCGATTACCACGCCCAATTTCCAGCAATACGGCATCAGCGAGCTGAACGAGCCGCTGATGGTCGGCACCGGCCAGTACGACCCGTCCGGCGACGAGCCGACCTCCAGCTACGGCCTGATCGCCCGCTCGGTGGAGTACAGCGAGGACCGCAGCTGGGTGGTGTTCAACCTGCGCCCGGAAGCCCACTGGCATGACGGCAAGCCGATCACCTCGGCAGACGTGGCCTTCTCCTACCGCACGCTGCTCAAGGATGGCCACCCGATCTACCGCACCAACCTGCAGGAAGTGCAGCGGGTGGACATCCTCGGCCCGCTGCGCATCCGCTTCGTGTTCAAGCGCGCCGGCAACCCGCTGCTGATCCTGCGCCTGGGCGAGATGCCGGTGCTGCCCAAGCACTACTGGCAAAAGCGCGACTTCAAGGCCACCACCTTCGAGCCCCCGCTGGGCAGCGGCCCCTACCGCATCACCCAGGTCCAGCCTGGGCGCCGACTGGTGTTCGAACGGGTAAAGAACTACTGGGGCAAGGACCTGGCGGTAAACCGTGGCAAATACAACTTCAACCGCGTGGAATACGAGTTCTACCGTGACGCCACGGTCGCGTTCGAAGCGTTCAAGGCCGGCGAGTTCGACATCTATATCGAGCACCAGGCGAAGAACTGGGCCAACGGCTACAACTTCCCGGCCGTGCGCCGGGGCGAGGTAATCAAGGCGCAGATCCCGCACCGCATCCCCACGCAAACCCAGGGCCTGTTCATGAACAGCCGCCGGGCCACCTTCAGTGACCCACGGGTACGCCAGGCGCTGGGGCTGATGCTCGACTTCGAGTGGACCAACCGCGCCCTGTTCAGCGGCGCCTACCGCCGCTCGACCAGCTACTACCCCAACAGCGAATTCGCCGCTACCGGCCTGCCCACCGGCAAGGAGTGGCTGCTGCTGGCGCCGTTCCGTGACCAGTTGCCGGCCAGCTTGTTCAGCGAACCCTACAAGGTCAGCCAGACCGATGGCCGCGGCATCAGCCGCCAGACCCTGCGCCAGGCCCTCGGCCTGCTCGCCGAGGCCGGTTGGAAGCTGAACGGCCAGCGCCTGGTCGACAGCAAGGGCCAGCAGCTGCGCATGGAGCTGCTGCTGGTAAACCCCAACCTTGAACGCATCCTGCAACCGTATGTCGAAAACCTGGCCAGCATCGGCATCGATGCGCGCTTGCGTACCGTGGACCGCGCCCAGTACAAACAACGCCTGGACCAGTTCGATTTCGACATGATTCTGATGACCCTGAACCAGACCCTGAGCCCGGGCCTCGAACAGTGGCTGTACTTCCACTCCAGCCAGGCAACCACCAAGGGCAGCAAGAACTATGCTGGGGTCAAGGACCCGGTGGTCGACCATCTGCTCGACACCCTGCTCGCCGCCCGTACCCGCGATGACCAGGTCGCCGCCGCCCGCGCCCTGGACCGCGTGCTCTCATGGCAGTACTACATGATCCCCAACTGGTACCTCGACAATCATCGCCTGGCCTACCGCAACCGGTTCGCCTTCGTCACCACGCCGCCCTACACCCTTGGGCTGAACAGCTGGTGGATCAAGACTTCGGAGAAAGCCCAATGACGCCAACGCACCGACTGCGCCGGCTGGCCGGCAGCCTGTTGCTTGCCTGCCTGAGCCTTCCCGCCCTGGCCGCACCGCAACATGCGCTCACCCTGTACGACGAGCCACCCAAGTACCCCGCCGACTTCAAGCACTTCGCCTACGTCAACCCTGACGCACCCAAGGGTGGCACCTTCCGCCAGTCCAGCTTCGGCGGTTTCGACAGCCTCAACCCGTTCATCAACAAGGGCGTGCCGGCCGAGAACATCAGCAGCATCTACGACACCCTGATGCGCCAGAGCCAGGACGAGCCGTTCACCGAGTACGGCCTGGTGGCCGGCAAGATCGAAAAGGCCCCGGACAACAGCTGGGTGCGTTTCTACCTGCGCCCCGAGGCACGCTTCCACGACGGCCACCCGATGCGCGCCGACGACGTGGTGTTCACCTTCAATGCCCTGATCAAGGACGGTGCGCCGCTGTACCGCCAGTACTATGCCGACGTCGCCGAAGTGGTCGCCGAAGACCCGCTGACGGTGCTGTTCAGCTTCAAGCACAAGAACAACCGCGAGCTGCCGCTGATTCTTGGCCAACTGCCGGTATTGCCCAAGCACTGGTACGAAAGCCGCGATTTCAACCGCGGCAACCTGGAAATCCCGCTGGGCAGCGGCCCGTACAAGGTCGCCGAGGTCAAGGCCGGGCGCTCGGTGCGCTACGAGCGGGTCAAGGACTACTGGGCCAAGGACCTGCCGATCAACCGCGGCTTCTACAACTTCGACGTCATGACCTTCGACTCCTACCGCGACACCACCGTCGCCCTGGAAGCACTCAAGGCCGGGGCGTTCGACTATGCGCTGGAAGTCAGCGCGAAGAACTGGGCCACCGCCTACAACGTACCCGCCGTGCGCGATGGCCGCCTGATCAAGGAAGAATTGCCCAACGGCAACCCCACCGGCATGCAGGGCTTCATCTTCAACATCCGCCGCCCGGTGTTCCAGGACGTGCGCGTGCGCCAGGCGCTGAGCCTGCTGCTGGACTACGAGTGGACCAACAAGCAGCTGTTCAACGGCGCCTACACCCGCACCGACAGCTACTTCGAAAACTCGGAAATGGCCGCCCGCGGCCTGCCCGGCCCCAGCGAACTGAAAATCCTCGAACCGCTGCGCGGCAAGGTCCCCGAGCAGGTATTCAGCGAAGCCTTCCACAACCCGGTCAGCGACGGCAGCGGCATGATCCGCGAACAGCAGCGCCAGGCCTACAAGCTGCTGCAGGAAGCCGGCTGGAAAATCGTCGACGACAAGATGGTCGACGCCCAGGGCAAGCCGGTGAGCATCGAGTTCCTGCTGGCACAGACCGAGTTCGAACGCATCCTGCTGCCATTCAAGCGCAACCTCGCCGACCTTGGCATCGACCTGAACATCCGCCGGGTCGACGTGTCCCAGTACATCACCCGCTTGCGTTCGCGCGACTACGACATGATCGTCGGTGGCTACCCGCAGTCCAACTCGCCGGGCAACGAGCAGCGCGAGTTCTGGTCCAGTGCCGCCGCCGACAACCCAGGCAGCCGCAACTTCATCGGCCTGCGCGACCCGGCCATCGACCAGCTGGTGGAACAGCTGATCAATGCCGATTCGCGGCAGAGCCTGATCGACCACTGCCGGGCCCTCGACCGCGTACTGCTGTGGGGCTACTACGTGATCCCCAACTGGCACATCAAGACCTGGCGCGTGGCCTACTGGAACCACATCGGCCACCCGGACGTATCGCCCAAGTACGACATCGGCATCGACACCTGGTGGATCAAGCCCGGCGTAACCCCGGCCGTCAGCGAAACCACTGCGGACGAGGCCGAATAACATGCTGGCCTACATCCTGCGCCGCCTGCTGCTGATCATCCCGACCCTGTTCGGCATCCTGATCATCAACTTCATCATCGTCCAGGCCGCCCCCGGCGGCCCGGTCGAGCAGATGATCGCCAAGCTCGAAGGTTTCGAAGGCGCCACCAGCCGCATTGCCGGTGGCGGTGCCGAAGTGTCCGTGGCCGGCTCCAACTACCGGGGCGCCCAGGGCCTGGACCCAGCACTGATCGCCGAGATCGAACGCATGTACGGCTTCGACAAGTCGCCGCCCGAGCGCCTGTGGATCATGATCAAGAACTACGCCCGGCTGGACTTCGGCGACAGCTTCTTCCGCGATGCCAAGGTCATCGACCTGATCATCGAGAAGATGCCGGTGTCGATTTCGCTGGGGCTGTGGAGCACGCTGATCATGTACCTGGTGTCGATCCCGCTGGGCATTGCCAAGGCCGTGCGCCACGGCAGCCATTTCGACGTGTGGACCAGTTCGGCGATCATCGTCGGCTACGCCATCCCGGCGTTCCTGTTCGCCATCCTGCTGATCGTGCTGTTCGCCGGCGGAAGCTACTTCGACTGGTTCCCGCTGCGCGGCCTCACCTCCAACAACTTCGACGAGCTGACCACCACCGGCAAGGTGCTGGACTACTTCTGGCACCTGGTGCTGCCGATCACCGCGCTGGTCATCGGCAACTTTGCCACCATGACCTTGCTGACCAAGAACAGCTTCCTCGACGAGATCAACAAGCAATACGTGGTCACCGCCAAGGCCAAGGGCCTGAGCCGGCCACGGGTGCTGTACGGCCATGTGTTCCGCAACGCCATGCTGCTGGTGATTGCCGGTTTCCCTTCGGCGTTCATCGGCATCTTCTTCACCGGTTCCTTGCTGATCGAAGTGATTTTCAGCCTCGACGGCCTCGGCCTGATGAGTTTCGAGGCAGCCATCAACCGCGACTACCCGGTGGTCTTCGGCACCCTGTTCATCTTCACCCTGCTGGGGCTGGTGGTGAAACTGATCGGCGACCTGACCTACACCCTGGTCGATCCACGCATCGACTTCGCCAGCCGGGAGCACTGACATGGCCTTGTCCCCCCTCAACCGCCGGCGCTTCGAGCGCTTCAAGGCCAACCGCCGTGGCTGGTGGTCTCTGTGGCTGTTCCTGATCCTGTTCGGCCTGAGCCTGGGCGCCGAGCTGATCGCCAACGACAAGCCGATTGCCGTGCGCTACGACGACGCATGGTACTTCCCGGCGTTCAAGCGCTACCCGGAAACCACCTTTGGCGGCGAATTCCCGCTGGAAGCCAACTACAAGAGCCCGTACATCCGCGAACTGCTGGAGAAGAAAGACAGCTTCGTGCTGTGGGCACCGATCCCGTTCAGCTACCAGAGCATCAACTACGACTTGCGCGTACCCGCCCCGGCCCCACCGTCGGCGGACAACTGGCTGGGTACCGACGACCAGGGCCGCGACGTGCTGGCGCGGGTGATCTACGGCTTCCGCATTTCGGTGCTGTTCGCCCTGACCCTGACCGTGCTCAGCTCAATCGTCGGCGTGATCGCCGGTGCCTTGCAGGGCTTCTATGGCGGCTGGGTCGACTTGGCCGGGCAACGCTTCCTGGAAGTCTGGTCGGGCCTGCCGGTGCTGTACCTGCTGATCATCCTCGCCAGCTTCGTGCAGCCCAACTTCTGGTGGTTGCTGGGCATCATGCTGCTGTTCTCGTGGATGAGCCTGGTGGACGTGGTGCGCGCCGAGTTCCTGCGCGGGCGCAACCTGGAATACGTGCGCGCAGCCCGCGCGTTGGGGATGCGCAATGGCGCGATCATGTACCGGCACATCCTGCCGAACGCCATGATCTCGACCATGACCTTCATGCCGTTCATTCTCACCGGCGCCATCGGCACCCTCACCGCCCTGGACTTCCTCGGCTTCGGCCTGCCGCCGGGCGCACCGTCGCTAGGCGAACTGGTGGCCCAGGGCAAGTCCAACCTGCAGGCCCCATGGCTGGGCATCAGCGCCTTCGCCGTGCTGGCGCTGATGCTGAGCCTGCTGGTGTTCATCGGCGAATCCGCCCGCGATGCCTTCGACCCGAGGAAGTGACATGAGTGAACAAAACCTGATCGAAGTGCGCGACCTGGCGGTGGAGTTCGTCACCGGTGACCAGGCCCACCGTGTTGTGAACGGCATCAGCTTCGACATCCGCAAGGGTGAGACGCTGGCACTGGTGGGCGAGAGTGGCTCGGGCAAATCGGTTACCGCGCACTCGCTCCTGCGCCTGCTGCCCTACCCCCTGGCCCGCCACCCCAGCGGCAGCATCCGCTACGAGGGCAAGGACCTGCTGCAGCAGAACGAGAAGACCATGCAGCGCATTCGCGGCAACCGCATTGCAATGATCTTCCAAGAGCCGATGACCTCGCTGAACCCGTTGCACTGCATCGAGAAGCAGATCAACGAAATCCTCCTGCTGCACAAGGGCCTGACCGGCAAGGAGGCCACGGCGCGCACCCTGGAGCTGCTGGAGATGGTCGGCATTCCCGAGCCACGCAAGCGCCTGAAGGCCCTGCCCCACGAGCTGTCGGGCGGGCAGCGCCAGCGGGTGATGATCGCCATGGCCCTGGCCAACGAGCCGGAACTGCTGATTGCGGATGAGCCGACCACGGCGCTGGACGTGACCGTGCAGTTGAAGATTCTCGAACTGCTCAAGGAACTGCAGGCTCGTCTGGGCATGGCCCTGCTGCTGATCAGCCATGACCTGAACCTGGTGCGGCGCATCGCCCACCGTGTGTGCGTGATGCAGCACGGGCAGATTGTCGAGCAGGCCGAATGCGCCAGGCTGTTCAGCGCACCGCAGCACCACTACACGCAGATGCTGATCAATGCCGAGCCCAGCGGGCTACCGGCGCACAACCCGGTGGGCGCGCCATTGCTGGAGGTGGATGACCTCAAGGTGTGGTTCCCGATCAAGAAGGGCCTGCTGCGGCGCACGGTCGACCATGTGAAGGCGGTGGACGGGATCAACTTCAGCTTGCCGCAAGGGCAGACGCTGGGGATTGTCGGCGAGTCCGGGTCGGGCAAGTCGACTTTGGGTTTGGCGATCTTGCGGCTGATCTCCAGCCAGGGCGGCATTCGCTTTCATGGGCAGGACCTGGAAGGGCTGAACCAGAAGGCCGTGCGCCCGTTGCGCCGGGAAATGCAGGTGGTGTTCCAGGACCCGTTCGGCAGCCTGAGCCCGCGCATGTGCGTGGAGGACATTGTTGGCGAAGGGTTGCGCATCCACCGCATCGGCACGGCGCAGGAACAGGAAGCGGCGATTATTGCGGCCCTGGAGGAAGTGGGGCTGGACCCACGCACGCGGCATCGCTATCCGCATGAGTTTTCCGGTGGGCAGCGCCAGCGCATTGCCATTGCCCGGGCGTTGGTATTGAAGCCGGCGCTGATCCTGCTGGATGAACCTACCTCGGCGCTGGACCGCACGGTGCAGCGGCAAGTGGTGGAGTTGCTGCGCAATCTGCAGCAGAAATACAACCTGACCTACCTGTTCATCAGCCATGACCTGGCGGTGGTCAAGGCGTTGAGCCACCAGTTGATGGTGATCAAGCATGGGCATGTGGTGGAACAAGGGGATGCGCAGGCGATCTTCCATGCGCCGCAGCATCCGTATACCCGGCAGTTGCTGGAGGCGGCGTTCTTGGAAGTGGATGCGGCTAGTTAGCTTTTAGGGGCTGCTGCGCAGCCCATCGCCGGCAAGCCAGCTCCCACCCCGACCGCGCCGGCTTCAAGCCATGCGCTATCCCTGTGGGAGCGGGCTTGCCGGCGATGGGCCGCAAAGCGGCCCGCTTTCGGCGAGGTAAAAAATAGACTTATCCCCTTCCTTGTAGGCCATTTCCCAATCCTCGCCGAACCCAAGACTTGCACCAAGGCTGATTAATATGTCGCCAGGGCCGGCCCTTTCGCGGGCACGCCCGCTCCCACAGGGCCACCACAGGCTTCAAGACTTGCGCAGTACCTGTGGGAGCGGGCGTGCCCGCGAAGAGGCCGGTCCAGGCAGTCGAGAGTTTTCAGTGGATTCAAAATGACCACGGAATACACCCAATTCACTGTCGAGAAGCCGATGATGATCTGGGCTGCCCACTACCTGAGTGCGATAGCCAAGGCGCTGATGGATCCGGCGCCAGCTGGCCTAGGCTGATGCAGCTCAGAGCCGGCCCAACAACTCCTGCCGCTCGCGCCAGATCTCCTGTACAAAGGGGTCGGTCACCCCATACAGCCCATGCCCCCGACGCATGATCAGGTTAGCGGCCAGCAGTTCGTTGGCAACCGGCTGTATCTCTTCGACACGCACTTCACGCCCCACAGACTTCGAATACTCGGCCGCTGCTTCGTTGGAGAACACCCCACGCGCATCGCCTTCAACCGATGCGATCCGGGCGAAAATCGCCTCAGCCAGGACGCCCAGCTCTTCTACTTTCATCAACTCCAGGTCAGCAGCCGCCGAACGTAACGTTGATGCGATTACCGGCAGCACCTCATCCGGCCTCAACCCGGACGCAGGTGAGTGAACCAACTGCCGAAGTGCACGAATGAACTCCTCGGGCCTGCTGCCCAGCGTTTTGAATGCCTGTGCCGCGACATCCAGCGACGGCAAGTTGCCCAGGCCATCTTTTGCGAGCCGCTTGAGCCAGAATTCGACATAGTCCCTGTCCAGCACCGGATACGGCACGTTTGTGGCACCGGCAAAGGCCTGGTTACAGGGCAGGGATCAAGTCGTTCTTAAAAAGAGGCTTTGCCAGTCCTGCGCAGCCCGTAGAAAAACAGCCCTGATCTCAGGCCGATATCCAGGGCGGACGGTTTCAACAGCTGCCTGGCCATGTCGGCAGCCAATTCACGGCGCGGGAAGACGTCGATCATGGCTTTATTGAAAATTATTGAATACCAATAATTATTGGCAGCGAATAATTTAATGTAACGGTGTACAGGCAGGTCGGTTCGAAAGCCATCATCAAATTTTCTGACAACAATCGTCTTCCATCATCAGCCAGATCGGGCATAAATTCTCCACCGTCAACCCCAGCAGCAACGGTAGAGCCCCATGTCCAGCCCACAACACCAGCCCGCCTCCCCTGCCCTGACCACGCTGATCAAGCGCTCCGGCCTGCCCAGCCCTGCGCTCGGCGAAGCCCAGGCACATGCCGTGCTGCAAACGCACTACGGCATTGCCGGCAACCTCTCGGCATTGGGCAGCCAACAGGACCTGAACTTCCGTGTAGACGCACCACAAGGCCGTTTCGTGCTTAAGGCCTGCCACGGCAGCTACGCCCAGGTGGAGCTCGAGGCCCAGCACGCGGCCCTGGCCTACCTGCGCGAACAGGGCTTGCCAGTGCCCGCCGTGCGCCCGACCAGCGATGGCCAGATGCTGCTGGCGTTGGAAATAGACGGGCAACCGCTGCGCATGCGCCTGCTCGACTACATCGACGGCCAGCCACTGACCCGCCTCAAGCACATGGAACCACGCCTGATGGCCGAACTCGGCGGGCTCTGCGCGCGGCTGGACAAGGCCTTGGCCATTTTCGACCACCCGGGCCTGGCGCGCACCCTGCAATGGGACCCGCAACATGCCCAGGCACTGATCCAGCACCTGCTACCCGTGCTGGGCAACGCCGAGCAACGCGCCCGCATCGAGCAGGCCACCCAGCTGGCCGCCGAGCACCTGGCGCCGCTGGTCGACCAGCTGCCAAGCCAGGCCGTGCACCTGGACATCACCGACGACAACGCCGTCTGGGCCCGAGATGGCGAGCGCCAGTGGCAGCTGCAAGGGGTGATCGATTTCGGCGACCTGTTACGCACCTGGCGCATCGCCGACCTGTCGGTGACCTGCGCGGCGCTGTTGCACCACGCCGAGGGCGACCCGCTGCGCATCCTGCCGGCCGTGCGTGCCTACCAGGCGCTCAACCCTCTGAGCGAAGCCGAACTGCGGGCGCTGTGGCCGCTGGTGCTCAACCGCGCCGCCGTGCTGGTGCTGAGCAGCGAGCAGCAGCTCGCCGTCGACCCCGGCAACCAGTACACTCGCGACAACATCGCCCATGAATGGGAAATCTTCGACACGGCCACCGCCGTACCTTTCGCATTGATGGAAGCGGCCATCCTGCAGGCTGCGGGCTTGCAGCCTGCCACGCCGGACCTGAGCGGCTGCGTCCCCCTGCTCCCGGAACTGGATGGGCAGGTTGTGACGCGCGTCGACCTGGGCGTGCTCAGCGGGCATTGCGAGGCGGGCAACTGGGAGCAACCAGGCTTCGACCAGCACCTGCTGACCACGCAACCGGCCCCGGCCTGCAGCCTGCACGGGCAGTATCGCCTGTCGCAAACCCATATCGACCGCCCCGAAGAGCCCGCCACCTGTGCCCTGGGCGTCGAGCTGCATGTACCCAACGGCAGCCTGGTGCAAGCGCCAGATGCCGGCACCTGGCAGCGCCATGGCGACGGCCGTGGCTGTCTGCGCAGCGCGCACTGGGCGTTGTGGCTGCAAGGCCTGGAAGACGCGCCTGCAGATGGCCAGGCCGTGGAAAAAGGCCAGCCGCTGGGCAGCAGTTGTGGCTTCCTCAGCGTGCAGCTATGCCTGGATAGCGGCCTCCAGCCGCCGTTCTTCGCCACCCCATCCCAGGCGGCCGCCTGGCTGGCCCTGTGCCCGTCACCAGCTGCGTTGCTGGGCTTCGACTGCAATGCCGAGCCGCTGCCCGACCCACAGGCCCTGCTGGCCCGCCGCGATGCCAGCTTCGCCCGCTCGCAGAAGCACTACTACGCGCAACCGCCTCACATCGAACGCGGCTGGCGCAACTACCTGATCGACATGCAGGGCCGCTCGTACCTGGACATGCTCAACAACGTTGCTGTATTGGGCCACGGCCACCCACGCATGGTCGCCGAGTCGGCACGGCAGTGGTCGCTGCTGAACACCAACTCGCGCTTCCACTACGCGGCCATCACCGAGTTCTCCGAACGCCTGCTGGAGTTGGCACCCAAAGGCTTCGACCGGGTGTTCATGGTCAACAGCGGCACCGAAGCCAACGACCTGGCGATTCGCCTGGCCTGGGCCTACAGCGGCGGGCGCGACCTGCTCAGCGTGCTGGAGGCCTACCACGGCTGGTCGGTGGCCACCGATGCCATTTCCACTTCCATCGCCGACAACCCGCAGGCCCTGGAAACCCGCCCGGACTGGGTGCACCCGGTCGAGGCGCCGAACACCTTCCGCGGCCGCTTCCGTGGCGCCGACAGCGCCACCGACTACCTGCGCGACGTCGACGCCAAGCTGGCCGACCTCGACGCCCGTGGCCGCCAGTTGGCGGGCATCATCTGCGAGCCGGTGTACGGCAATGCCGGTGGTATTTCGTTGCCGGCCGGTTACCTGCGCGAAGCCTATGCCAAGGTCCGCGCCCGGGGCGGCGTGTGCATCGCCGACGAAGTGCAGGTCGGCTATGGCCGCCTGGGCGAGTACTTCTGGGGCTTCGAGGAACAGGGCGTGGTGCCCGACATCATCACCATGGCCAAGGGCATGGGCAACGGCCAGCCTCTGGGCGTAGTCATCACCCGCCGCGAGATCGCCGAAGCGCTGGAGGCCGAGGGCTACTTCTTCTCCTCGGCCGGCGGCAGCCCGGTCAGCTGCCGCATCGGCATGGCGGTGCTGGATGTGATGCAGGAAGAAGGCCTGTGGGACAACGCCCGCGACACCGGGCGCTATTTCAAGGCGCGCCTGCAGGCACTGGTGGACAAGCATCCGCTGGCCGGCGCGGCACATGGTTCGGGCTTCTACCTGGGGCTGGAACTGGTGCGCGACCGCGCAACGCTGGAACCGGCAACCGAGGAAACCATGGCCCTGTGCAACCGCCTGCGTGACCTGGGCATCTTCATGCAGCCGACCGGTGATTACCTGAACATCCTCAAGATCAAGCCGCCGATGTGCACCACCCGGGCGAGCGTGGACTACTTTGTCGACAGCATTGATCGGGTGCTCTCCGAAGACCTGTAAAGCATTGCGAAGCTGGCCGAGGAGTGTTCATACTTTTCGGCCACAACGCTTCCTCGTCATCAGGTTTACTGACAATGGCCTTTACCAGCGACTCCCTGGCAATCTTCCTCGCGGTGCTGGAGGCAGGCTCGTTCTCTGCCGCCGCGCGCAAGCTGGGGCGTGTGCCTTCGGCCGTGAGCATGGCCATCGCCCAACTGGAGGCTGAGCTGGACCTGGTGCTGTTCGACCGGGCCACGCGCAAAGCCTTGCCCACCAGTGCCGCCCTGGCCCTGGAGCCCCAGGCCAGGCAGGTGATCTGCCAGCTCAACCTGCTCGACGCCCAGGCCCTGCAACTGCACAAGGGCCTGGAAAAACGCCTGACCATCGCCATGGCCCCCGAGCTGCAGACCGGCCGCTGGAGCCAACCGCTGGAAACCCTCGCCCAGGAATTTCCCAGCCTGGAAATCGAAGTGCGCTCGGCCACCCAGGCAGAAGCCATCCGTTTGCTGCATGACGGCAGCGTGCAACTGGCACTGGTCTTCGAACGCCCTGGCATCGACGAGCGCGAGTCATTCCTGGAGGCCGGCAGCCAGTTGCTGGTGGCCGTCGCCTCCCCCCGCCATCCAGCCGGGCAGAACAACGGCATGCCGTTGCCGGAAGAGGCTTTCGCCGAACAGCGGCAGATCATCGTGGCTTCGGGCAAGGCCACCGGGTCGGACCCGCGCATGGTGCTGTCGCGGCGCATCTGGCTGACCGACAGCTACCTGGCCACGCTGGACCTGGTGCAATCGGGGCTCGGTTGGGCCTACCTGCCGCAGCCGTTGGTCGAGCCGTTGATTGCTTCGGGCGCGCTGGCGGAGGTGCGCTTCGACAACATGGCCAGCCGGTTGCGCTTGTGGGTGGACATCATCTGGGTCAAGTCGCGCCCGTTGGGCCTGGGCGCCCGGCGTTACCTTGACGTGATGCGCCAATGCTTTGAAACAGAATCCCCGAGGTCCTGAGCAATACGACTGACTCGTCCGAAAGCGAAAAATCCTACAACTGGTTAGGAAGCCAATAACTACCTGCGGCATTGATTCCCCGTTAGGTTTCTGCTCGCCATCAAGAAGAAAAGGAACTTCTCATGTCGAGCCAGTCCGCGCAGGGCTACGTGCAGTCGGTCGATCACTTCGCCAACCAGCAGCGCCAACCAGAAGAGACCCTCTACCTTTTACTGGACCCATTCGCCGGCTGCCCGCCTGAGCACCCGCTGGCCATCACTGCCCTCAGCGAAGCGCTGGGTAGTGATGCCGTAACGCGCGTCGACTGCAGCGGGCTGGTGCAGGATCCTGAGTGCTGGCCAGCTCTGGTGCGGCTCGCCAAACCCGGCGATGCGCCCACAGCCCTTGCCCCATTAAGCGCGACCTGCGCCGCTCGTGAATCGGCAGCTACCTGGCACTACGTGTGTGGCTGGCTGATCAGCGATCAACCCGCCGACCTCATCGCCCAGCACATCAGCCAGCAGTGTCAGGTGCTGCACCAACCAGAACCGCACGGTATCACCGCCTGGTTCGAACCCGTGCGGCTGGCGCTGCTGCGCGCGACTCTGAAAAACGCAGGCGAAGTCCTCGGGCCCGTTCGCAGCTGGCTACATCCCGATGGTTTTGGCAGTTGCGAGGTATTCGAGCGCGAACCCATGGCTGGCGAACTGGCCGTCCCAGAGGCCGTAAGGGCGACCCAGCACGTCGCACCACAGATCATTCAACTGCTCGGCGCCTGGCATCGCTTGAGTGCCGTGCAGCATCCCCATGCACCCTGGCACTTCGCAGGTTCCTCAGGCTTGCCGGAAAACGCCCCCACCCATGCCATGAACCTGATCCTCAAGGCGTTCAAGCAGGGCCTGCGCGACCGCGCCGATATCCAGTGCATGAGCCTGCACATGCTCATGATCCACCCACTGCTCCTTCAGCACCCGACCATCCAGCACGAGGTGGAAAAGGCAGCGGCCGGCGAGCAGCGCCTGGCGGACCGCTTCGCCAGCTACGACGACTGCACCTGGTCGCACATCGTCGCCGGCCTGCCAAAGGCAAGGAGTTAATCATGAGCATCAGCAAAGCCATCCACATCGCCATGCAGGAAGAGATCCCCAACACCTACGGCACCTGTAATGCCTGCGAACGCTCCGGCCTGCCGATTCTG